>NZ_JAHGAH010000191.1:0-2404 GCF_030248475.1 Vibrio sp. D173a | reverse complement strand
CTTCTACTCAATGAGTGAGAGCTTAATACTTGAACCTAGGAGAGAAAGATCCTTCCCTAGAGTCGTTAAGAAAAAGCCAAGCCGATACCCTAGAAAAAACAATGCCGATCACCTTAAGTGAACGGCATTAGTGCTTGCGCACCTCTTTTTATATTTGATGGAATCAGGCTATTTTAAGTCTAAATCGCTGTTGTCTATGCTGACAGGCACACGCTTGGTGATCATCTGAACCAACATTATTGAGCGCTTCTCACCATCTTGTTCTTGGAAGATGGCATCAATACCGGCAAACTGCCCGCTCTTCACTCGCACTTGATCACCAGGTTTTAGCATGCTCTCAGCATCGGTCTGGTCGTCGATACATTTATCCAGCTGCTTAAGCTCATAAACCAGGTCACCCTGTATCTCTTTAGGCTGTGCACCAAAGCGAACAAAGTCTACCACGCCTCGCGTAGAGCGAACTGATGTGAAGTTTGGGCCTTCTTCATAGTCAAATCGGGCAAACACATAGCAAGGGAACAGTGGCTCTTCGACTTTCTGTCGTTTACCATGTAAGATCTTTTCGACTTCGACAGTAGGGTAAAAACACTCCACACCCTGGTTTTCAAGGTGCTGCTTCGCCCTAACTTGCTCTCCTCGCTTACAATACAATAAATACCAACGTTTCATTTTATTACTAGCCAATTATATTTTTGCTTGATCCTAACATTAAGCAAAAGACGAGTCATGGACATTCAAGCAACCTATTAATTGGCTGCTTAATATTAAGATTAAAACTTACACCTTTTCAGAACATTAAGAAAATAAGTCTACAACCAAAAATGAAAAGTAAGTTTGTAACACGAGCAAATCACCGACAAAAACCCCGTTATTTCAGCGCTGAGCAGGTATTTCATAAGGCAAATGAATCGTCAAATGAAATTTTATTGTTTGTCAGGCAAGAAATTACCATGTATACGTAGATTTCGTTAAAAAATGTAATAACTACTATTAGAAGAGCTTATGTCAAACCAACATCAATACTTTGGTCACCCACGTGGCTTGTTCCTTCTGTTCGGTACAGAATTATGGGAACGCTTTTCTTACTACGCAATGCGCGCCATTCTAGTACTTTATCTTACAGACACAACAATGAACGGCGGTCTTGGCTGGTCGACTAAAGATGCTCTAGATCTTTACGGCATCTATACTGGACTTGTCTACATCACCCCTCTTATTGGTGGCTACCTTGCAGATAACTACCTAGGTCAACGCCGTTCTATCCTTATTGGTGGCGCGTTGATGGCTATTGGCCAATTTACGCTAGCAATGCCAGCAGATGCTCTGGGTCTTGGCTCTTTACACACTTTCTACCTAGGTCTTGCTCTACTTATCTGTGGTAACGGTCTATTCAAGCCAAACATCTCTACAATGGTTGGCGATCTATACAATGAAGGCGATAACCGTCGTGATGGCGCTTTCACTATCTTTTACATGGGTATCAACCTAGGTGCGTTGCTGGCTGGTGTTGTATCGGGCTCTGTAACGAACGAATTTGGCTGGAAAGCAGGCTTCGTTGCTGCCGGTATTGGTATGCTTGTTAGCCTTGTGATGCAAATGACAATGGCGCAATCTTGGTTAGGTGACATTGGCCGCGTACCAGCAGCAAAACGTGACCTAGCAATTAAGAAATCTGCGAAGAAAGAGCCACTAACCAAAGAAGAAGTTGACCGAATCAGAGTTATCCTCGTGATGAGCCTGTTTACTATCGTTTTCTGGGCAGGCTTCGAGCAGGCTGGCGGTCTAATGAACATCTACACGCAGCAATACACAGATCGTATGATTGGTGGCTTCGAAGTGCCAGCTGCGTGGTTCCAATCACTAAACCCGTTCTTCATTATTACTCTTGCACCTGTATTAGCCGTTTTGTGGGTGAAGCTGGGTAAACGTGAACCTAACTCACCGATGAAATTTGCCCTAGCGATGTTCTTCCTAGCATTGGGTTTCCTATGTATGGTTGGTGCTGTTATGGAGCAAGGTGGTGATACTGCGGTTAAAACATCAATGCTATGGCTAGTAGGTGCGTTCTTCTTCCATACGCTTGGTGAACTGTGTCTATCTCCTATTGGTCTATCTCTAGTAACTAAGCTAGCTCCGCTACGTCTTGCATCGCTTATGATGGGCGCATGGTTCGGCTGTAACGCAATCGCAAACTACGTTGCAGGTTATGTTGGCTCTCACGTAGGTGAACTAGGCGCACTAGCAATCTTCAGTGGTATTGCGGTAACCGCGGCGATTTCTGGCGTGATTCTATTGTTGTTCTCTAACACGCTAGTTCGTTGGATGCATGGTGCTGAAAATACTCACAGCACAGCAGAACAAATTGAAGAGCAACAAACTCAAGTCGCTTAATAGGGCGTGTTGA
>NZ_JAHGAH010000190.1:0-7181 GCF_030248475.1 Vibrio sp. D173a | reverse complement strand
CTGATCGGCATTACCACCAATGGTGGAGCTTTTCAATTCTGAATGTTCTTTAGCAACTATGGGCGAGCAACAAAACCTACTGCTTCGTACGCTTTCTTCAACGTTTCAGCCGCACGTGCCGATGCTTTCTCAGCGCCTTGCTTCATCACTTCGTTCATGTAAGCGCGGTCAGCACGGATACGGTGGTATTCAGCTTGAATAGGCTCAAGCATAGTAACTAGAGCTTCACCAACGTCTTTTTTGAATGGACCGTACATTTCAACGCCTTGGTATTTCGCTTCAATCTCTTCAAAGCTCATGCCTGTTGCCGCAGAGTACAGACCCATTAGGTTAGAGATACCTGCCTTGTTGTCCCAATCGTGAGCGATACGCGGTGGCGTTTCTGTGTCGGTTTGCGCTTTGTTGATCTTCTTAATGATCGACTTAGGCTCTTCCAACAACGTGATAACGTTCTTACGGTTGTCATCAGATTTAGACATCTTCTTGGTTGCGTCTTGAAGGCTCATTACACGCGCGTTTACCGTCGGAATGTAAGGCTCTGGCACTTGGAAGATTGGCTGCTCTGGTGAGTAGATGTTGTTGAAGCGGTTAGCAATATCACGCGCTAGCTCTAGGTGTTGCTTCTGGTCGCTACCTACAGGCACTTGGTGTGCGCCGTAAAGCAGGATGTCTGCCGCCATCAGTACTGGATAGTCAAACAGACCAACGTTTACATCACCAAACTGGCTTGAGCTGTCGTTTGAGTAACGTGCAGATTTGTCTTTAAACTGCGTCATACGACCCAGTTCACCCATCTGGGTGTAACAGTTAAGAAGCCAACCAAGTTGAGCATGCTCTGGTACGTGTGACTGAACAAATAGCGTGCTCTTCTTCGGGTCAACACCAACTGCCAGACAGATCGCCAGTGCGTCTAGAGTCGCTTCATGCAGCGCTTTAGGGTCCTGACGAACCGTAATCGCGTGAAGGTCTACCACACAGTATTGGCAATCATAATCGTCTTGCATCTGCTGCCATTGACGTAGAGCACCCAAGTAGTTACCGATACTTAGTTCACCTGAAGGTTGAACACCACTCAATACAATGGGTTTGCTCATTAGAATGATTCCTTTGACTTCTTAATCTAATTAAATGAAAAAACCGTGCAGCGATAGGCGCACGGTTTACTCAGTGTACTCATTAACGAGTATTTTGGAAGCTCTTTTGTAGCCGTTATGCAGAAACCGCTACAACGTCCAATAATTCTGCCAAACTGTCAGCGACGAAATCTGGATTTGACGCTGAAATTGGCTCGCCATGGTTGTAACCATAAGTCAGACCAAATGAGGCGCAACCTGCGTTCTTCGCTGCAAGAATGTCGTTCTTCGAGTCACCGACCATCAGCATTTCACTTGGTTGGATTTGGTGCTTTTCCATCAACCAGTTCAGTGCGATTGGGTTTGGTTTTTTCTCTGGGAACGCATCGCCACCTAGCACATCAACAAAGTATTTTGCGATGTCGTGCTTTTCTAAAACATCAGGCACAAACTTCGAAGGCTTGTTGGTTACCAATGCCATAACAAAGCCGGCTTTGTGTAACTCTTCCAGTGTCTCTTTTACCGTTGGGTAAAGGTGGCTTAGTTTGTGACCGCTTTGATCATAGTAGTCATCAAACAGTACACGTGCTTTAGTACGAAGCTCTGCATTCAGATCTGGGTTGATGGTTAAGCTCTGGCTCAATGCACGACCGATCAACACGTCTGCGCCGTTGCCCACATAATCACGGACTTGCTCTTCTGAAACAGAAGGAAAACCAAGTGCTTGAACGGCTTGGTCTGCCGCAACCGCTAGATCCGGTACGCTATCAAGCAAAGTACCGTCTAGGTCAAAGGCAATGAATTTAATGTCTTGTTGAGTCATAACTTCCCTGAAGATTTTTATTTATAAATCGGTGAAAACGACAAAGGATGGCCCCCCATCCTTTGTTTTTATCATTGTGTCTGACTTTGCAGTAACCATTTGTTTATTAGAAGTTTGTCTAGCAATTACTTTGCTGCAATACGCTGACGAACCGCTTCAAACAAACAAATACCTGATGCCACAGATACGTTCAAACTTGAAACGCTACCTGCCATTGGGATCTTAATCAAATCGTCACAGGTTTCGCGAGTCAGACGACGCATGCCGTCACCTTCTGCACCCATTACGATAGCAAGAGGACCCGTCAGTTTTGCTTGGTAGATGTCGTGCGTTGCTTCGCCCGCCGTGCCCACAAACCAAATGCCTTGCTCTTGCAGTGTACGCATAGTACGAGCCAAGTTAGTCACTCGGATCAATGGCACGACTTCAGCCGCGCCACAAGCGACTTTGCTTACGGTTGCGTTCATCGGTGCAGAACGATCTTTCGGTACGATGATCGCCGCTGCGCCAGCTGCGTCTGCATTACGTAGGCAAGCACCTAGGTTGTGCGGATCCGTCACGCCGTCCAATACCAATAGTAGCGGTGATTCGTGCTGCGCTAGGATGCCATCGATGTCATTTTCATTAAGCTGTTTCGCCGCTTTAACACGAGCAATGATGCCTTGGTGGTTAGCACCGTTCGCTTTGTCGTCCAGCGTTTTACGTGTCATTTGTTGAATCGAAACACCACAAACCTGAAGATCGTTCAGGATTGGCATTAGGCGATCGTCTTGACGACCCTTTAAAACATACGCTTCGATAAAACGCTCTGGTTCGCGTTCCAATACCGCCTTCACTGCGTGAAGGCCGTAGATAAATTCGTTACTCATTGTTTAACCTGTTGTTCTGGTCGTATTGCCTGCACCAATCTACCCGTTTAAATCCAGACTAGATTGGCGATTCAGCCTACTCTGCGTCACTCTTAGTACGCTTAGTCTTCTTCGGCTTACTGTGTGGCTTTTTCTTGCGTGCTTTTTTCACTTTCGGCTTTTTAGCGCCTTCAGTGTCACTGCGTTTTGCTCCATTTGGGCGAGGCTTTTCTGCTACGGCAGGCTCTGGTCGCTTGGTTGGTTCAATCGCAGGTGTTGCACGAGTGCCGCCTTTTGTTGCCGCACGTTTTTTCTCTTTCGCTTTACGTTTGGCATCCGCTGCGCGTTTCTTCGCAGTCTTACCTTTGCCGCGTAGCTTACGGCTTGTTTCGATTAATTCAAAGTCAATTTGCTTGTCATTTAAGTTAACCGCAAGCACTTTTACTTTCACCGCATCGCCTAGGCGATAGATGTTACCGAAGCTTTCACCGATAAGTCTTTGACCAATAGGATCAAATTGGTAGTAGTCGTTCGCTAACGTCGAAATGTGTACCAAACCATCAATATGCAGCTCAGTTAGACGAACAAAGAAACCAAAGCTGGTCACGTTGGCAATAACACCATCCAACTCGTCGCCAACATGGTCTTGCATGTATTCACACTTTAACCAATCAGCCACTTCACGAGTTGCGTCGTCTGCACGACGCTCTGTCATTGAACATTGCTCACCGTAGAAGTCCATGTCGTCAAACGAGTAGTGGTAACCGCCGGTTGGTGTCCAACGATCTTGGTTACGGCCTTCTTCTTTAGCAATCAGATATTTGATTGCGCGGTGAAGCAGCAAGTCTGGGTAGCGACGAATTGGCGACGTGAAGTGCGCGTAACGTTTCAGCGCTAGACCAAAGTGGCCTGCATTGTCTGCGTTGTAGACCGCTTGCTTCATTGAGCGCAGCAACATGGTTTGAATCAGCTCTTTGTCCTGACGTTCTGCGATTTGTTTTACCAAATCGGCATAGTCGGTTGGTGATGGCTCTAGACCACCTTTCAGATCCAGACCTAACTCACTTAGGAAGTCACGGAAACCTTGCAGACGCAGTTCACCCGGAGATTCGTGAACACGGTACAACGCTGGTTCTTTCGCTTTCTCAACATAAGACGCTGAAGCGATGTTCGCGAGGATCATACATTCTTCGATGATCTTATGTGCGTCGTTACGAATCACTGGCTCGATGCTTTCAATCTTACGATCCGAGTTGAAGATAAACTTAGCTTCAACGGTTTCGAATTCGATCGCACCACGGTTATCACGCGCTTCTTTAAGTATTTTGTACATCGCGTGCAGCTCTTCAAGGTGAGGAACGACAGCGTGATAACGCATACGTAGTTCTTCATCCCCTTCTAGAATCGCGCCCACTTTGTTGTAAGTCAGACGAGCGTGCGAATTCATCACGGCTTCGTAGTGTTTGTAGCCTGACAGCTTACCAGTGTCAGAGATGGTCATCTCACACACCATACACAAGCGATCAACCTGTGGGTTAAGTGAACACAAACCGTTTGATAGCACTTCAGGTAGCATTGGCACCACTTGAGATGGGAAGTACACCGAGTTACCACGGTTGATGGCTTCTTTATCCAGCGCAGAGTCTGTACGTACGTAGTAACTTACGTCAGCAATCGCAACCCATAAGCACCAACCGCCACTCTTTTTCTTCTCACAGTAAACGGCGTCATCGAAGTCACGCGCGTCTTCACCATCGATGGTCACCAACGGTAAGTCACGCAGGTCGACACGACCTACTTTCGCTTCTTCTGGAACTTCTTCGCCCAGGTTTTCAATTTGCTTATCAACCGCTTCTGGCCAATCGTGTGGAATTTGGTGGGTACGAATTGCAATTTGCGTTTCCATGCCCGGCGCCATGTTTTCGCCAAGGACTTCAACCACTTTACCCATCATGCCACGTGAGCGAGAGCCGCGATCAGTAATCTCAATCACGACCACGTTACCCATACGAGCACCCGCTTTGTGCTCATTTGGGATCAAAATATCTTGGCTAATACGAGAGTCATCAGGCACAACGTATGAGTAGCCGTATTCAAGGAAGAAACGACCCACAATCTGCGTATTACGTTCTTCTAAAACACGTACAAGACGACCTTCACGACGACCACGCTTGCTGTTGTCAGTTGGTTGCACCAGCACGTAGTCACCGTGGATGATGTGCTTCATCTGGTGATGCGGCAGTACAATGTCATTATCCTTGCCGACACTGCCTTCAGGACGAACCCAACCATGGCCATCTTTGTGGCCAATTACGTAACCTTTCACCATCTCGAGTTTTTCTGGTAACGCGTAGCACTGACGGCGCGTAAACACAAGCTGACCATCACGCTCCATTGCGCGCAGTCGACGACGCAAACCTTCGTACTGCTCTTCACCTTTAAGTTTCAGCGCTTCGAACAAATCATTGCGATTCATCGGTACGCCTGCTTCTTCTAGAAACTCAAGAATGAACTCTCGGCTTGGGATTGGATTTTCGTAATTTTTGGATTCACGATCTGCGAAAGGATCGTTTGGAATGTTGTCTGACATAGGCACGCCTATCTAGCAAGGAAGGTATAGAGCTAGTATATCCGAGTCTCTCGATAAGCTACAGAAATTGCTTTAAAAAAGAGTGTCAGTAAGAAGATTTATAAAGCGTTAAGAAGGCTAAGGACGAGCAAGTAAGATCAGCAGTTCTGAATTATCGCTCAGTAGCTCCTCAATCGTGCAGTCATCCAGTTCTGCAAGAAAGGCCAATTTCGCTTTCGCTAACTTTTCTTTTAGACGACATGCCGGCGTGATATGGCAGAATTCAACAGAGCAATTCACCAAATCTAATGGCTCTAAATCACGCACCACACCACCGACTGTGATTTCTTGCGGTGCTTTCATTAAACGAATGCCACCATTTTTACCGCGCACTGTATGTACATAACCAAGCTGTCCAAGACGGTTGATCACTTTCACCATATGGTTACGTGATACACCAAATAAATCAGTCACTTCGGTAATATTTGTTAGCTCATCTTTTGGCAATGATGCCAAGTAGATTAAGGTTCTGAGCGCGTAGTCGGTAAAGCTGGTTAACTGCATATTGCTATCCTCTCTAATAGCAAAATTGTAATTCTTTTCTTGATCAAAAGATACATTTGAGATACAACTTTAAACATGCATTACAAATACAACTTTAAATAGGAATCCATTATGCTCAGCAACCAAACCATTGATATCGTGAAAGTAACCGCCCCTATTATCGCTGAAACTGGCCCGAAACTAACGGCACATTTTTATGATCGCATGTTTACCCATAACCCTGAGTTAAAAGACATTTTCAACATGAGTAACCAGCGTAATGGTGACCAACGTGAAGCTCTATTTAATGCAATCTGTGCTTATGCAGCCAACATCGATAACCTTCCAGCACTGCTTGGTGCAGTAGAGAAGATCGCCCACAAGCACACCAGTTTTATGATCACTAAAGATCAGTACCAAATCGTTGGCACACATCTACTGGCGACGATCGACGAATTGTTATCTCCGGGTCAGGAAGTGATTGATGCATGGGCAGAAGCTTATGGCGTGCTTGCGAACGTGTTCATTCAACGTGAAGAGCAAATCTACCAAGAGAATGCCGCACTTCAAGGTGGCTGGCGTGGGCTGCGCGAATTTGAGTTGGTGGGCAAGCAGCTTGAAAGTGAAAACATCTGTAGCTTTGTTTTCAAACCAACCGATGGTGAAATGGTTTCTGAGTACAAACCGGGGCAATACCTAGGTATCTACATCAACAGCGATAAGTTTGAAAACCAAGAGATTCGCCAATACAGCCTATCCTCTGCAGTTCAAGAGAACAGTTACCGTATCTCTGTAAAACGCGAACAAGGCGGCAAAGTGTCTAACTTCCTGCACGATGATCTGAACATCGGCGACAAAGTGCAGCTCGCAGCACCGGCAGGTGACTTCTTTATGGACGTAGATGCTTCTACACCAGTTGTTTTAGTGTCAGCGGGCGTTGGTCTAACTCCGACTCTATCAATGCTTGAGAGCCTTTCTGAGCACCAAGCGTCATTAACCTGGGTGCATGCAGCAGAAAACGGTCAACAGCACGCATTCAAACAGCACGTAAACCAGCTTGTGAATGCAAAAGAAAACATGAACTCGCTAGTGTGGTACAACCAACCAACAGCAGATGACAAGATGGGTGAAGATTTCCACTTCAGTGGTTTTGTAAACCTGAAGGAAATTGAAGCCGCCCTTAAGCAAGACAACGTGCAAGTCTACTTCTGTGGCCCTGTTGGCTTTATGCAGCACGTCGCGAAGCAGTTGCTTGAGCTTGGTGTAGCGCAAGACCAATTCCACTACGAATGCTTCGGCCCACACAAAGGTATGCGCCCCATGAA
>NZ_JAHGAH010000019.1:0-1300 GCF_030248475.1 Vibrio sp. D173a | reverse complement strand
AACCACATATGAACATCAATATGACGCGCTTCGAGGTCTCTGACAATTTTACTGGTACGTCTCGAAAGATGGCTAGTTATAAACTCAGCTAATTGACGCTCAGTGTTATAGATTGTTGACCGCACACAAGGGTAAAAAACTTAGCCGATGAAGGTTCTGTCGGATAGGCGACACCTGTTACCAGATGCCGCCCTCCTAAGAACCGTACGTGCAACTTTCACTGCATACGGCTCAAGCCTCCACTAAGGCGTTATTGTTACCCAGCAACTCACAAAGCAGTGGCGACAGGAGCAAACCATGAGTTACGACCTGTATTTTTCACCTTACGTTCATTGAGAAAACCTTCCCAAAAAGGATCGAACGGGGTCGCTTGGCTCATGATTTTTACATGTCGTTTGATTGGCACTTGACCGATTTGAAACAGTCGGATCACGCCATACAGTCCATCCTTTTTAAACCAGCCATGGAAAATCCATTGCCCTTGATAGTTTAGAAAGTACTTGTGTGCGATCCATTTACGTCCCTTGTTTGGGTGACGCCTGACTGACCATCGCCATAACGCTAGAAACATCTGATGTCCAACATAGCCGAAGGTTTGTTTAGCAACACAATGGCGATAGTAATTCGCCCATCCTCGTAGTTTTGGATTCATCATCTTGATGAGATCGGCTACTGGGATTGTTGCGTGTTTTCTAATGAGGTCACGCATGTTTCGTAAGAATGATAATACGTTGGACTTACTCGGTTTAATGAGCAGTTTTCCTTTATGCTTTCTGGCGTTAAAGCCAAGAAAGTCGAAGCCATCATTAATATGAGTCACATGCGTTTTCTCTTCAGAAAGCGGTAAACCTCTTTCTTGTAAGAAAGCCATCAGTTGCGGCTTAATGTCATTCACTAGGACTTCCTTTGAAGACCCCGTGATAACAAAGTCGTCAGCATAACCTATAAAGTTTACTCTGCTGCCTGTCTTGCGAGCGATAGACTTAATTAACTTTTCTAGTCCGACAAGAGTGAGCAACATCAGGGTGGGTGAAATTATCCCGCCTTGTGGTGTTCCCTCTGCCGTTTTGTAGAATAGCCCTTTGTCTATATAGCCACATTCCAGCCATTGCTTGAGCATCCTTTTGTCTGTCGGGACATTATCAAGTAGCCGCTGGTGACCTATCTTGTCGAAACAAGCTTTGATATCCCCCTCAAGAACCCATTGTGCTGCTCCCTTTTTGCACAGGCATTTGAAGCACTGCTGTATTGCATCGGCTGCGCTTCGGTTAGGTCTAAAGCCATAGCTGTTAGGGTCGGC
>NZ_JAHGAH010000189.1:0-71924 GCF_030248475.1 Vibrio sp. D173a | reverse complement strand
ATTGGGGTCCACTTCTAAGGAACTTGTTTATGCGGCGCTATTGAAGTGAGCGCCCCTCAGCACAATGAAGTGAGCTTTTGTCATTGTGATATGTGCCGAAAGTGGTCAAGTGGTCCTCTACATGCGGTGAATTGCGGACCAGGAGTAAGATTTAATGGCGCTGAACCGAAGCGTTATCAGTCTTCTGAGTGGGCTGTACGAGGTTTTTGTGGGGAATGCGGTACGAATATCTATTACCACTTATTGGCAACGGATGAATATATTCTCTCTGCGGGATTATTTAATGAGCCAGATTTCAAATTAAGCTTAGAAATATTCACCGATGAGAAGCCCGCTTACTATGACCTGCAACCACATAGTAAGAAAATGACAGCTCAAGAAGTTTTTGCGCAGTACGCATCAGAAGAGTAGATAATCATGAAGTTTCTTTGGTTAAAGGTTATGCTGACCGTAGCGTTATTTGCCGGTTTATTTTTGATTGTCTATCAGCAAGTACAAAGTGGCGTAAGTTGATCATAACAAGCCGAGTACTCCTCGGCTTTTTCATTCTAACCTCTCTAAAGTCACTTCTTAGAAGTCAGAAAATAGCAATTGTCATAGAATTTGTTCACTGTCAGGTCATCCATTGAAACAATCCCTTCTTTATCGTAAGCAGTGAAAGGGCGACTAATACTGATGAAGCACTAAGAATCCCTTATCTGTAGAAGAGACTTTTCCTTACCTAGATAAACGATGAGCGAAGGTGTCTGATTTGAACCAGTATTGGCAAGATTAAACCTGTCGATCTCCATCGCATTAGCGACATTGAAGTCATCTAAAGCTAATGAACCCATCTAAAGCTAATGAACCCATCTAAAGCTAATGAACCCATTCGAACGTAAATGTCGTGATCTGACAATTTAGCCAAAGGCGCATTGGCTACTCCCTGTATCTTAGCCTTAGTCATCACAACTTCGTTAGTTGCATGAAATGCGCCCACGAAAGCTTCCAATGTATTGATACGAGCCTCACGTTGCATGTGCATGATTTTAGGTGCAGCAAATAATCCAATGATTGCCAACACAACAATAGCGACGACTAACTCTGTCAGGGAGAATCCTTTTTGTTTCATAGAGATTTCTTAATAATGGGGAGGTGCACAAAAGAAGCGTTATGTTAATGGCTTAAGGAGGAAGGATAAATTTGAGATGGCCGATTCTATTAACAGGTAAAACCTATTAATGGCAGCTTTTGAGGCGTTAATTTACTATTTTAGTTCGGAGTTACCGAGATATTACATTCATTATTTAGTCTATCTCATTGTGGAGTTTATCTCGAGTACGCGAAGAAATTCATGCCTGAAGAAAAAATTGAACAGGTTGATATAGGAAAATACCTGACTTAGCACGCGATACCTCAAACACAGTATGTCTAAAAGCGTTACTTCGGTATCGCTTTTTTTTATATTCGCGAAAACATGATCTAAGCCGGATCATTATACAAGTCTATGAAAAACCTGTACTAGACTTGAAATATGCATGCTTATGTTGCCCTTGTTTCGGTGGTGGCAGAGTTGATTTTAATCTGTTGGAGGGCTTTCGAGCGTGAAAACAAAATTCAGAACTCCCCGTAAACTGTCGATTAAATTCGTCGTCGGTAGCTTATTCATCTTCGCTACGGCGGTGACAGCCCTGCTTGGTATCAGCTTGCAATACTATTTCGGTAAACAGATGTCAGAGGAGCATATCTTGACTCGCTTAACCATGACAGCGACTGACATTGGGAACCATATTCAACAAATTGATTCTAGTGCGACGAGTAGTGCAGGAATATTAAGAAGTGTTGCGGATTACACTGATACTCGGTTCAGTGTTGATGAGATTCAAGGTGTATTTGTTCAAACGCTGATTGATAATTCAGAGTTCTATAGTATCTACTTCGCGTCATCGAATGAGTTCTTTTTTCAAGTTATCAATCTGGAATCCTCTCCTATTGTGAGAGAACAAATTGGCGCAACTCCTGAGGAGCGTTGGGTCATCATTAAAGTGTCGGGAGACGAAAAAGCACGTTTCAAGAATACTCGCTATTACTCTGAAAAAATGGTTCTTCTTCGCCAAACAACACAAAAGAGTAACTTTTATCCGTCTCGCCGACCTTGGTATGAGAGTGCATCAAGGGATAGCGTTTATAAGACGGAACCGTACCTTTTCCAGCATTTAAAAATTACGGGGCAATCATACTCTGTTCGCAGTAAAGGAGCGGTGATCGGTGTTGACACCGTGTTGTCCTCCATCAGTGAAAAAATCATCTCAACGGAATTGGGCTTAAAGATAGAAGATGGTGCTGAGGCGTTTATTTTTAATGACACTGGGGAAGTGATCGCTTCCAGCGTCAAATTGTTTAAAGAAATCGACATTCCAGCCTCTGAACCGCTAGTACTTAATGAGCAAGTAAAATCGTTAATCAATGGTGACCGAGTGATAGCGGTCTCCAATCAAAATGATTGGGGGCCATATGATTACACCCAAGGTGGTGAACCAGAAGGGTATGCGATAGATGTCCTCAAGATTATTGAGCAAAGTACGGGGATAAAATTTGAGTTTATTAATGGATTTAATTCTAGACAACTACAAGATAAATACTTGAAAGGGGACATCGACCTGTTGCAACCCGTTGCTGGGGTTAAAACAAATTTAGGAGTAAAAAGCGTACCTATTTTTACCACCCAATTGGCTATTGCCGCTAAAGATGATGTGTTCATGCCTAACTCATTAACAGAATTAAAAAAGGAAACGGTCGGAGTGGTTTCTGGCTTTGGTATGAAACAATGGCTATTCGAGCGCTACCCCGATCTTAACGTCGTTGAACAACCAAACCTTGATGCAGCAAAACGGGCACTCTACTTGGGGGAGATAACATACCTCGTCGATAGTTATCTCACACTTGCAGAAATGGAGCGCTTGGTGAGGTTGACCAATGTACATGTTGGAGTATTGGATGCTGAATTGCTCGAATTCTCGATGTACATGAAAGTAGAGGACAGTGAGATTATCACTGTTATTGATAGGGCGATAGAATCCATTACGCCAGCACAAAAACAAGTATTGAGAGAAAAATGGATCACGTCTCGTCAGTGGCGTGGCAGTTTTGTGCCTTATCCTGAAGTCTATGAATTAGCGATGCAAGAAGACAAGCATCAAAGCATGAATAAGGTGATGATTAAAGGAGAAGAGAAATTTCTTTATATGACGAAGTTTGAGTCAACGAGAGGAGCCAGTGATTATTTTGCAGTAGTAGTGCCAGGTAAAGTAGTAACTGATGCGGTCACTACTTGGTTATTTAAGGCTATAGGAATTACCACGTTAGTGATGTTGGTATTACTTCCATTAGCGTGGAAGGTTGGCACGCCAATTGTTAACTCAATTTTGGCACTGAGAAAAGAAACCATCAAAATAAAAAATCGCGAATTTGACCAGTTAGCACCAGTAGAAACGCGTATCAAAGAAGTCTCTGAATTGTCCGATTCGGTCACCGAAATGACGCAAGAGATTCAGCATCACGAGCAACAGCAAGAAGAGTTTGTTGAAGCCTTTATTCATCTTATCGCGCAAGCGATCGATGACAAGTCTCCCTATACTGCGGGACACTGTAATCGTGTTCCAGAAATTGGCCTGATGTTGGCAGAGGCAGTAGAGAAGTGCGGAACCGGTAAGTTCAAAGAGTTTAAGTTCAATAATGACGATGAACGACGTGAATTCCGTATCGCGGCTTGGTTACATGACTGCGGTAAGATCACCACGCCAGAACACATCGTTGATAAAGGCACTAAACTGGAAGCCAACTACAACCGCATCAATGAAATTCGCACTCGCTTCGAGGTGTTAAGGCGAGATGCTGAAGTGGAGATGTGGAAGTCGATATCCACCGGTGAGATGTCAAAAGAAGAGGCGCAAGTCAAGTTCGACCAACGAGTTGTACAGTTGGACGACGACTTCCGATTTGTGGCCAGCGCCAACGTAGGTGGCGAGTTCATGAGTGACGATAAGATTGAGCGCATTAAACATATCGCGCAGCAAACTTGGTTGCGTCACTACGATGATCATCTTGGTCTTTCTCCGTTTGAAGAAATGATTAAGCCAGAATCTGACGTGACGCTACCCGTGGTTGAAAACCTCTTAGCGGATAAGCCGGACCATATTATCGAGCGCGTTCGCCCAATGGAATGTGCACCTGAGCATGGCATTAAGGTGCAAGTGCCAGAACATCAATATAATTTGGGTGAAGTGTACAACCTGACAATTTCGCGCGGGACGTTAACACCGGAAGACCGCTTCAAAATTAACGAGCACATGATCAGCGGCATCAAAATGCTGGGTGCACTGCCATTCCCTCCTGAGTTAAGCAACGTGCCGCGCTATGCTTCGACTCACCATGAGACGCTCAAAGGCACAGGCTATCCGCGTCGGTTGAGTGCGGAAGATTTATCAACCCCAGAACGCATCTTGGTGATTGCCGATATTTTTGAAGCGTTAACCGCAGGAGACCGACCTTACAAAAAAGCCAAGCCAGTGAGCGTTGCTGTGGACATCATGTACAAGATGGCACTGGACGAACACTTGGATATGGACTTGTTCTTGTTGTTCCTAGAAAGCGGGGTCTACCGTGATTATGCCAACAAGTTTATGCCAGCCGAACAGGTTGACGAGGTGGATATTGAGAAGTATTTGAAGTCCAAATCATCAGACGCGTAAGCCAGAGAGCTTAGAGCGTTGAATCCCTACAACTTCAAAGAGTGGCGCATTTTTTGCCACTCTTTTTGTATCAGAACTTGGTAGCGTGTTGGTAAATCAATTTTGCTTGGGGTCGGTAGCAGTTCTGCCGCTTCATGTAATGAGAGGCCTGCAAAGGGATGTTGATCGTGACAGCTGAGCAAGGTCAAAAGATCATCGTTCTTTCTTGCCTGACAGATACGCATAGAAGGGCGTGTCGCACTACAGGCTCGGCTAACGGTTGTATGTGAATACTCTTAGTATTTAGCAGCAACTCGAATCACACTGCCAAAATCCATAAGCCGAGCTTGGTTATTTTGTGTCACGATGACGTTATGTGGCTTACAGTAGGTAATGAACGAATTCACCAAATGGAGTTACTCAAAGAAGGGTATAAAACATTCTCTAAGTCATATTTTGAAAGTCTATCAATTGAACTAGTAAGCATTTGGTTTCATAATGATATGAATGTGGAATGTATCGTTATGATTACCGACTCAAAGATAGGATAGCTCGGCAATCAATACCATTTGGAGGGTGTAAAGAGATGGGATTGCCACCAGGTTTGCCGCGTGAGTTTTCAATAAAATTTACAATTGGTTGTTTGTTTCTTATTACAACAACGATTACCTCCATTTTTGCAATCGGTCTACAGTATTACTTTGGAAAACAAATTTCACAAGATTATGTCCTTTCAAAACTTTCTGTTGCATCAAATCAAGTGAGTGATTATGTACAGCGAGTTGAAAAAAGTGCCATGAGCAGTGTCCAGTTACTTCTGAGTGTTGCTGTATCGACAGATCATATTTTTGCAGAGCAAGAAATTAGAGATATTTTTATTCAAGTTCTAACTGACAATCCTATTTTTTATAGCATTTACTTTGGACGGGATAATGATGATTTTTACCAGATAATTAACTTAGCATCCTCTCCCGTCGTCCGAGAGAGAATAGGTGCTACTTCATCAGATCGATGGGTGGTAATAAAAATCTCTGGGAGACCGGGAGAAAGGCTCAGACAAAACTATTACTACAACTCAGAGTTTAAGCTCAACAAACTAACTAGTGAACGCAGTAACTATTATCCAACTCGTCGACCGTGGTTTGCTAATGCGCCATCAGACTCAGTATTTAAGACAGAACCTTATCTTTTCCAACATTTAAAAATTACCGGCCAAACTTACTCTATACGGAGTGTTCGAGGTGTAATTGGGGTCGATATCGTCTTATCCTCCCTCGAAGATAAGATTGCACCGCAAGAGATTGGCTTACCACTAAGTAGCGGAGCAGAGTCATTTATCTTCAACGAGCGTGGTGTAGTGATAGCTTCAAATAAACTATCTCAGGATGCGATCGAAATCCCCCCACCTAAGTCCTTAATACTCTCAGAGAAACAAATATCGTTGATTGAGTCGACACACTCATTGATGGTTTCAAACCAGAAAGACTGGGGACCTTATGATTTCTCTGTGTCCGGTCAGCCAATGGGCTACGCTGTTGATGTTCTTAATCTCGTTGCACAACAGACGGGCATAAAGCTTGAATTCATTAATGGATTTGACTCTAAAATGCTTTCTGAGAAGTACCGTAAAGGCAACTTGGATATTCTTCACTCAGTTATTGGTGATCCGCAGGGTTTTGGGGAAAAGAGCTTGCCTATTTTTAAGAGCTCCGTTGCTATTGCTGGAAGAGATGAGCTTCTGAATTCAAAAACTTTAAAAGAAGTTGATGGGAAGCATGTCGGAGTCGTCGCTGGTTTTGGAATGAAGCAGTGGCTCAAAGACAACTACCCAAAACTCAATATCTTGGAGTATTCTAGTTTCGATAATGCAAGAGCAGCATTTGATAGTGGTGAGGTGCATTATCTTGCTGATTCCGAGGTAGCGTTATCAGGAATGGTTAGTTTAGGTCAAGACACGCCGTTCAATGTTTTTGTGTTGAACGACCATGCGCCAGTACCGTTTCATGTATTCATGAAATCAAGTGATAGTGAATTGCTTGGCATTATCAATCAGGCAATCAGCGCAATTACTCCAGAGCAAAGAGAGGCTCTATACAGAAAATGGCTTGATACTAAATGGCAACAGCACGGGGTTTTACCATACAGTAAGGTGTATGAGCTTGCTAAGGTCCAAGATAAACAGAATGATATGGTCAAGATAGATATAGGTGATCAAACAAAGTATCTATATATCGCACAACTAGAACCTGGCTCCAAATCGAGCGACTACTTCGCTGTAATTATTCCTGAAGACATTATTTCAGGTGTGGTTATCGAACGCATACTTACATCCATAATAGCGACAGCTTTTGCCATGCTTATGCTGTGCCCGCTCGCTTGGAATTTTGGAAGCCCAATTGTCAAAAGGATTAAAGAGCTGAAAAGGGAAACAGCGAAAATCAAAGCCCGTAAATTTGACGATCTTAAAATTGTTTCAACCCGCATATCAGAATTGTCAGAATTGTCACAATCTATATCCGATATGGGTCAGGCAATAGGGCAGCATGAGAAGCAACAAGAAGATTTTGTGGAGGCGATTGTGCGCCTTATTGCTCAGGCGATAGATGATAAGTCCCCCTACACAGCAGGTCATTGCAATCGTGTCCCGGAAATTGCAATGATGCTCTCTGAAGCTGCGGAAAAAAGTCAAAAGATACCCTTTAAAAATTTCTCGTTTAGCACGGAAGATGAAAAACGTGAGTTCAGAATCGCCGCTTGGTTACACGACTGCGGCAAGATTACGACCCCAGAGCACGTTGTAGATAAAGGGACAAAGCTTGAAGCAAACTACAATCGAATCCATGAAATAAGGACACGATTTGAAGTCCTTTGGAGAGATTTGGAGATTGAATATTACAAGACGATTCTTGAAGGTAAGGAAACGGCAGAAAAGGCGCTCAGTTTATTGAATGACAGAAAGCTCAAACTCACTCAGGATTTTGAATTTGTGGCTAATTCAAATATCGGTGCCGAGTCCATGAGTAGTGAGCACGTAGCTCGGATAAGAGAAATAGCAGATCAAACATGGGTACGGAATTTTGATGCTAGCCTTGGTCTTTCTCCTTTCGAACAGTCGAAAAGGTCAAACGATAATTTAGATTTACCTGCTCTAGAATATTTGCTGGCAGACAAACCGGAACATATTACCCATCGTACTCGTCCCGTAGAATTCGAACCTAAACTAGGTATTAAGATGGCAGTGCCAGAATATGAGGAGAATCATGGGGAGATTTATAATTTATCAATATCTAAGGGGACATTGACGACAGAAGAACGGTATAAGATCAATGAACATATGATAAGTGGCATTAAGATGCTCGAAGCTTTACCGTTCCCACCAGAGCTGAGTCGAGTCCCTCGTTACGCATCAACTCATCATGAGACATTGAAAGGTACCGGTTATCCAAGAAAATTAAAAGCGCAGGACCTATCAATACCAGACAGAATACTTGCCATAGCCGATATATTTGAAGCGTTAACAGCTGCCGATAGACCATACAAAAAAGCCAAGCCTGTTAGTGTCGCGCTAGATATCATGCATAAGATGGCGTTGGACGAACATATCGATTTTGATCTTTTTATACTCTTCCTAGAAAGTGAGGTTTATTTGGAATACGCCCATATTTTTTTGCCTGAGAGCCAGCTTGCCCCTGTTAATATTCAAAAATATTTTAGGACGACTGAAATAGCTTGATATACACACTTTAGATGGATTGAGGTGTGGGTAAACAATCTTGTGGATTCGAGTTCGTACGCGGAAAAGACCTAACTCACAATATGAATGGCTAGATAAACCTCATGCTAGCCACAAACTTGGGCCGCAATCAGGGATGTTTTGCTCTTTACTTCCATTTACTATATGAATCTATTGGTTTTTTATTGTCGACAATCTTGCTTTGCTCTTATTAATTAACCTATCATTCGTTCAAAAATTCCTCACCATCACTATGCATTAGTCTAAATTGTCGACAATTTACTTGATTATCGACAATCTGATCGTCTATTTTATATTCAGGTTAACAAATTGTTGACACTTTGATTTCTAAATACGAGTGCCTTGAATATGAATACAGAATTGAAAACTCGTCATAAAGTGATTGTCTCTGAGAAGGAGCACACTAAATCTGAATCGCTGACCGAATCGTTAGTGGAAGCGATCGTAAGTGGTGAAATCGAACCGGGCAGTAAAATCTCAGAGCCTGAATTAGCCAAGAAATATCAAGTGAGTAGAGGCCCTTTGCGTGAGGCCATGATGCGCCTTGAAGGACTTGGGTTGATTGAGCGTATTCCACATGTTGGTGCTCGCGTTATCACTTTCTCTCCAGAAAAACTCATCGAACTGTATTCCGTTCGCGAAGCATTAGAGGGCATGGCTGCCAGACTCGCGGCTTGCCATATCACTCAAGAAGAATTACTGAGTTTGGAAATGCTATTGTCGACACATTCCAAACACATCGATGAAGTTGAAGGGGCGTCTTACTTCCACCAGCATGGTGACTTCGACTTCCATTATCGAATCATTCAAGCGAGCCGAAACAGCAAGCTTATCTCTTTGCTTTGCGACGAGCTGTATCACTTGTTGCGCATGTATCGCTACCAATCGCCACGTGCGCAATCTCGTCCTAATGAAGCACTCAATGAACACAAATTCATTCTGCAAGCGATTCGCAATCGTGATGAAGAGCTGGCAGAAATGCTGATGAGAAGGCACATCTCAGGCAGCCGAAAACTTATCGAATCACAGATTCTACATTCTGAAAGTAAAGATAGAGAACAAGACTAGAAGGAAATTGTCATGAGCTTATCTCCGGGGGCGAAGTTCAGACTCGCCATTGAGCAAAACAACCCGCTGCAGATCGTCGGCACCATTAACCCATACTGCGCCATGATGGCGAAAAACTTGGGTCACCAAGCTATCTACTTGTCAGGTGGCGGCATCGCTAACGCATCCTACGGTTTGCCAGATCTTGGTATTACGACACTGAACGATGTTTTGGTAGATGTAGACCGCATCACCAACGCGAGTGATTTGCCGTTACTGGTTGATATCGATACCGGCTTTGGTGGCGCTTTTAATATTGCTCGCACAATTAAAGCGATGGAAAAAGCGGGTGCGGCGGCAGTGCATATGGAAGACCAAGTGGCGCAAAAGCGTTGTGGTCATCGCCCAAACAAAGCGATTGTTAGCCAACAAGAAATGGTCGACCGAGTGAAAGCGGCGGTGGATGCACGTAATGACGAGAGCTTTGTCATTATGGCTCGTACTGATGCGTTAGCGGTGGAAGGCATGGATAGCGCGATTGAACGAGCGATTGCATGTGTGGAAGCGGGCGCAGATATGATCTTCCCAGAGGCAATGAATCAGCTAGACCAATATCAACAGTTCTCGGCTGCGCTCGAAGACGCGACAGGGAAGCACGTGCCGATTCTTGCCAACATTACTGAGTTTGGACAAACGCCACTATATGGCTGTGAAGAGTTAGCCCAATCCAACGTGGACATGGTTTTGTACCCATTGAGCGCATTCCGTGCGATGAATAAAGCTGCTGAGATGGTTTACAAACACTTGTTAGAAGTTGGCAACCAAGAAGCTTTGCTTGATTCAATGCAGACGCGAAAAGAGCTGTATGAGCACCTTAATTACCATGACTACGAGAATAAGCTAGACAAGCTGTTCTCCGAAGGTAAATAAGGTTAACGAAGAAACAAACGGAAGCACAAGACAAATACTATTTAAGAATCTCTAATCCAATAACATGAAAATTGTCTGATTCAAAAGAGCCCATTAAGAGAGCCAAATCAGGCAGAAAAGGAGTTCAACAATGCCTCATTCTGTAGAAAACAAAGCTGAGATAGGCGGCGCAGGTCTACGCGGTCAAAGCGCTGGAAGCACAGCTTTATGCACTGTCGGTAAAACGGGGACAGGTCTAACGTATCGTGGTTACGATATCACGGACTTGGCAAATCATGCTCAATTTGAAGAGGTGGCGCATTTGCTGTTACGCGGTCACTTACCTAATCAACAAGAGCTAGACGCCTACAAGACACATCTATTGAGCTTGCGCGGCTTACCAGCGGAGCTTAAGCAATCGTTAGAGCTGATTCCTGCTGATGCTCACCCGATGGATGTTATGCGCACAGGTTGCTCTATGCTGGGTAATTTAGAGCAAGAAATGGACTTTGAGCAACAGCTCCATGCTACTGAGCGAATGCTGGCGCTTTTCCCTGCCATCATCTGTTACTGGTATCGATTCAGCCATGATGGTGTGCGAATCAAAACGCACGATAACAGTGAAGACTGCATTGGCGGCTACTTCCTAAAACTGCTTACCGATAAAGCACCAAGTGAAACGCACATAAAGGTGATGCACTGTTCTTTGATTCTTTATGCAGAGCATGAGTTTAATGCCTCAACATTTGCAGCGCGCGTGTGTGCTTCTACGCTTTCTGATCTTCATTCTTGTATTACGGCTGCTATCGGTACGTTACGTGGTCCACTTCATGGCGGTGCGAACGAAGCGGCGATGGAGATGATTCAAGATTGGCAAACGCCAGATGAAGCAGAAGCCAATATTCTGCAAATGCTAGAGAAAAAAGACAAAATCATGGGCTTTGGTCATGCGATTTACCGCGAAAGTGACCCTCGTAATGCACTGATCAAGCGTTGGTCAGAAGCGTTATCTAAAGAGGTGGGTGACAAACATCTTTATGCGGTTTCGGAGCGCGTGGAATCTGTCATGAAGCGAGAGAAAGGTCTGTTCTGTAATGCCGACTTCTTCCATGCTTCGGCTTACCACTTTATGGATATTCCAACCAAATTGTTTACACCAATCTTTGTGATGAGTCGACTGACAGGTTGGGCGGCGCA
Organism: Vibrio sp. D173a; assembly: GCF_030248475.1. Taxonomy (NCBI): domain Bacteria; kingdom Pseudomonadati; phylum Pseudomonadota; class Gammaproteobacteria; order Vibrionales; family Vibrionaceae; genus Vibrio; species Vibrio sp. D173a. Next base: position 60,308 of record NZ_JAHGAH010000189.1, on the reverse strand, counting down.
CGTGTATGAACAACGCGCGAACAATCGAATCATTCGCCCAAGTGCGGATTATACCGGACCGGATCATCAAGACTGGGAGCCAATCGAACAACGCTAGCGCGTGACGCCTCTTTGTTAGTTTTGTCTTGATGGCAATCACAAGGGGCGTCTCTTTCACCGCGAATCCATTTCAAAAACAGTATCGCGGTGCGTTCAGGCACAAGATGTACACTAAAGTGGAAGCAAGCCGATGAGCATCACCACAAATATAAATACTCAATATCGTAAGCCGCTCCCGGGAACCCAGCTCGATTATTTTGATACCCGAGAAGCAGTTAACGATATTTCTCCTGGAGCCTATGAAAAGCTCCCATACACCTCGCGCGTTTTAGCTGAGCAGTTGGTTCGCCGCTGTGGCCCGAATACGCTTACTGATAGCTTAAAACAGTTGATCGAACGCAAGCGTGACCTTGATTTTCCTTGGTATCCGGCACGCGTGGTTTGCCATGACATCCTTGGACAAACCGCATTAGTCGATCTCGCTGGCCTGCGTGATGCGATTGCCGAACAAGGCGGTGACCCAGCGAAAGTAAATCCGGTGGTTGAAACGCAGTTGATCGTTGATCATTCACTGGCGGTTGAACACGCAGGCTTTGACTCAGAGGCGTTTGAGAAAAACCGCGCGATAGAAGAGCGCAGAAACGAAGACCGATTCCACTTTATTGAATGGTGTAAAACGGCGTTTGAAAACGTCAGCGTTATTCCTGCGGGTAACGGAATCATGCACCAAATCAACTTGGAGAAAATGTCTCCGGTTGTGCAAGCCAAGCAGGGCATTGCTTACCCAGATACCTGTGTCGGCACGGACAGTCACACACCTCACGTTGATTCTCTTGGTGTTATTGCGATTGGTGTCGGCGGTTTAGAGGCGGAGACGGTTATGCTTGGTCGCCCGTCGATGATGCGTCTGCCAGACATTGTTGGTGTGAAGCTTACTGGCAAGCGTCAACCGGGTATTACCGCCACCGATATCGTACTAGCGATTACCGAGTTTCTGCGAAATGAACGCGTGGTTTCATCCTATCTCGAATTCTTTGGCGAAGGGGCGCGAGACCTAACCATTGGCGACCGCGCAACCATCTCAAACATGACGCCAGAATACGGCGCAACCGCCGGGATGTTCTACATTGATGAGCAGACCATTAATTACCTCAAACTGACAGGGCGCGATGATCAACAGGTCGACTTGGTAGAGAAGTACGCCAAGCAAACCGGTCTGTGGGCGGATGATTTAGATACTGCCGTGTACGAACGCGTGCTTGAGTTCGATTTGTCCCAAGTCGGGCGCAATTTGGCAGGCCCATCTAATCCTCATCGTCGTTTACCCACCTCAGAGCTTGCTGAACGTGGTGTTTCTGGCGAGTGGCAAGAGAAGGAAGGCGAACTTCCAGATGGCGCGGTGATCATTGCGGCGATTACTTCTTGCACCAACACCAGTAACCCAAGAAACGTTGTGGCAGCAGGTCTGGTCGCTAAGAAAGCGAATGAGCTTGGATTGGTGCGCAAACCTTGGGTGAAGTCTTCATTTGCTCCGGGTTCTAAAGTTGCTCGACTCTACCTTGAAGAATCTGGCTTACTCCCTGAATTGGAGAAGCTTGGTTTTGGTATCGTGGCTTATGCGTGTACAACCTGTAACGGTATGAGCGGCGCACTTGACCCGAAAATCCAACAAGAAATCATCGACCGAGATCTGTATTCAACGGCGGTACTTTCAGGGAATCGCAACTTTGATGGTCGAATTCATCCTTACGCAAAACAAGCATTCTTAGCATCGCCACCTTTGGTCGTTGCATACGCGTTAGCCGGTACGATTCGTTTTGATATCGAACGTGATTATTTAGGCACAGACAAACACGGCAAGCCGGTTTATCTCAACGACTTGTGGCCAACGGATGAAGAAATTGATGCTGTGGTGGGTGAGTACGTTAAGCCAGAGCAGTTTAATCAAGTCTACATTCAAATGTTTAAACTGAATGATGAGGCTCGTAACCCGAATCCGCTCTACGATTGGCGTCCGATGAGTACGTATATCCGAAGACCTCCTTACTGGAAAAAAGAGGGGGAAGGTGCTCTAGCAGGTGAGCGAACTCTGTCTTCAATGCGTCCTCTCGCCGTTTTAGGCGATAACATTACGACCGATCATTTGTCGCCATCGAACGCAATTTTGGCAAGCAGCGCCGCAGGTGAATACCTCGCTAAGATGGGTGTGCCAGAAGAAGACTTTAACTCATACGCGACTCACCGAGGTGATCACTTAACCGCGCAGCGCGCCACTTTCGCTAACCCGAAGTTGTTCAACGAAATGGTCAAGGAAAATGGCGAAGTCGTGCAAGGATCGCTGGCGAGAGTCGAACCTGAAGGCAAAGTGACACGCATGTGGGAAGCGATAGAGACTTACATGAATCGCAAGCAGCCGCTTATCGTGGTCGCAGGTGCGGATTATGGTCAAGGATCGTCGCGAGATTGGGCTGCGAAAGGCGTTCGCTTAGCGGGTGTAGAAGCCATTGTCGCTGAAGGGTTTGAGCGTATCCACCGTACCAATTTAGTTGGCATGGGCGTACTTCCTCTGCAATTTAAAGATGGCGTGAACCGAAAGACACTCGAATTGGATGGCACTGAACTTTATGACGTTATCGGCGATATCACTCCTGGTGCTGATTTGGCGTTGGTGATTACCCGTGCTAATGGCGACAAGGTTGATGTGCCGGTGACTTGTCGACTCGATACCGAAGATGAAGTTAACGTTTACAAAGCGGGTGGTGTGTTACAGCGCTTTGCTCAAGACTTCCTCTCGCAATAGATAGCGCAATAACGGAGCAAGATATGGATAGCAAGATGCAAAGCCAAATCAAAGTCCCAGCGACTTACATGCGAGGCGGTACGAGCAAAGGTGTGTTCTTCAACCTTGAAGATTTGCCACAACCAGCGCAAGTCGCAGGCGAGGCAAGAGACAAACTGCTACTTCGTGTGATTGGTAGCCCAGACCCGTATGCCAAACAAATTGATGGCATGGGCGGCGCGACTTCCAGCACCAGTAAAACTGTGATTGTGTCGCGCAGTGAGCGAGCCGATCACGACGTTGATTACCTGTTCGGGCAAGTATCAATAGATAAGCCGTTTGTCGATTGGAGTGGTAACTGCGGCAACCTTTCTGCTGCAGTCGGGCCTTTCGCCATTCATGCTGGGTTGATCGACGAAGATCGTATTCCTCAAAACGGCATCGTTACCGTTCGTGTATGGCAGGTAAATATTGGCAAAACCATATTGATTCATGTGCCAATCGTAAATGGTTTCGTTCAAGAAACGGGGGCGTTTGAGCTTGATGGAGTGACGTTCCCAGCGGCAGAAATCCAAGTTGATTTTGTCGACCCTGCTGATGGCGAAGGCAGCATGTTTCCAACCGGTAATCTAGTAGACGATTTGGTCGTACCGGATGTTGGGACGTTCAACGCCACCTTCATTAACGCAGGCATACCGACGATCTTCATTGATGCAGAAGCACTTGGCTACCAAGGCACTGAGCTTCAAGATGACATCAATAACGATGAATTTGCGCTCGCGAGGTTTGAGTCCATTCGTGCTCATGGCGCGTTAAAAATGGGGCTTATTGATTCACTCGAAGAGGCTCAAACACGTCAACACACGCCTAAGATTGCGTTTGTTTCCCAGCCTAAATCCCATTTATCGTCGAGTGGTAAAACCGTAGAAGCAGGTGAGGTCGATATTCTAGTCCGGGCTTTATCTATGGGTAAACTTCACCACGCTATGATGGGAACCGCAGCAGTCGCCATTGCCTCGGCGGTATGCGTACCTGGTACTTTGGTCAATTTAGCGGCTGGTGGCGGAGAGAAAGAATCTGTGACGTTTGGGCATCCATCAGGAACGCTTAAGGTGGGGGCAAAAGCCAAACAAACAGAACAAGGTTGGGTGGTTGAGAAAGCCATCATGAGCCGCAGCGCGAGAATACTGATGGAGGGCTTTGTGTGTGTTCCCTCCAATGTCTTTGAATAGCACAATTGCATGGTAGTGATACTTAAGAAAAGCAATGTCAGGACATACTGGAGGAAGCAATATGTCTGCATATCAAAAAGAATACCTTTGGACACAGAACGAACCGGAAAACTTTTGGCGTGCTCAAGCTGAAAACATCGATTGGTTTGAAGCGCCAAACACCATCTTACAAGCTGACGAACATGGGATTGAACGTTGGTTTCCTGACGGCGTGTTGAACACGTCATGGCTCGCGTTGGATTATCATTGTGAGCAAGGGAGAGGCGAGAAAACCGCACTGATTTATGACTCGCCAGTGACGGGGCAAAAACAAACTTACAGCTATCAAGCTCTGCGCGACCAAGTGGCAAAAATTGCGGGTATGCTTTCTAACCAAGGTATCACCAAAGGCGATCGCGTAGTCATCTATATGCCGATGATCCCAGAAGCGGCAATGGCGATGCTAGCTTGTGCTCGATTGGGCGCGATTTATTCGGTGGTGTTTGGCGGTTTTGCCCCGAATGAGCTTGCTGTTCGAATTGAAGATGCGGAACCCAAAGTCATCATGACGGCGTCTTGTGGCATCGAAATTAATAAGGTGATTCCATACAAACCAATGGTTGATAAAGCCATTATGGACAGCCGTTGGAAGCCAGAGAAAGTTTTTGTTCTTCAACGCCCGCAGTGCCAAGCTGAGCTTAACCTTGAACGTGATTTAGATTGGCAGCAAGAGTATGCGCAAGCTTTGCCTCATGCTTGTGTCCCTGTGCTTGCGACGGATCCTCTTTATATTCTGTATACCTCTGGCACAACAGGGAAACCAAAAGGTGTGGTGCGTGACAATGGTGGTCATGCCGTAGCGATGAAATATTCAATGACGTCGATTTATAACATTCCTCAAGATGGTGTGTTCTGGGCTGCATCGGATGTAGGGTGGGTTGTTGGTCACTCTTACATTGTGTACGCGCCGCTTATTCATGGCTGTACAACTATTCTATTTGAAGGCAAACCGGTGAGAACACCGGACCCGGGTGCATTCTGGCGTGTTTGTGATGAATACAAAGTGGATGTACTCTTCTCCGCACCAACCGCTTTCCGTGCAATTAAGAAAGAAGACCCAGAAGGCGAGTTCATTAAGCAATACGACTTGTCCGACCTCGACTCAATCTTTATGGCAGGCGAACGCCTTGACCCACCAACGCTAGAATGGGTGGAAAGCAAAGCAGATAAACCGGTCATTGACCACTGGTGGCAAACCGAGACTGGATGGGCTATCGCGGGCAATCCGACCGGTATTGAGATGATGCCAGTTAAAGCGGGGTCTGCTACCAAGCCAATTCCTGGCTATCAGGTCGAGATTCTAAACGAAATGGGCATGCCAGTGGGCGTAAATCAGCAAGGTTTTGTGGCATTGAAGCGCCCATTACCACCAAGCTGCCTACCGACTGTCTGGCGCAACCATGACCGCTTTGAAACTGGTTATCTAAGTCAATTTCCGGGTTACTACGTATCGGGAGATGGCGGTTACCTAGACGAAGAAGGTTACCTGTTTATCATGGGTCGTATTGATGACGTAATTAACGTCGCAGGTCACCGTCTGTCTACCGGCGAGATGGAAGAAATCGTTGGTGGTCACCCAGCGATTGCAGAATGCGCGGTAGTTGGTATCCACGATGAGTTAAAGGGGCAGCTACCACTTGGGTTCGTGGTTCTTAAAGATGGTGTGAAGATTGATGATCTAACGCTAGAAGGTGAGTTGGTGGGTAAAGTGCGCAACGAGATTGGTGCTGTGGCTTGCTTTAAACATGCGCTGGTTGTCGATCGTTTGCCAAAGACACGCTCAGGCAAAATTTTGCGAAGAACCATTCGTCAAATAGCCGATGGCGAGCAATACGTGGTGCCATCAACCATTGATGACCCATCCAGTTTAGGCGAAATCGAGCGAGTGCTTAAACGCGACTAGCTAAGTACGATCTTAATTGAGTACGCTCTTAGGTTACCTAGGAACAAGCTCAAACATCGAAGCCTCTTGCTTTGTTGGCAAGAGGCTTTTGCATTCCTACTTGCCTAAATGCATGTTTAAACACACACTATATGGATTCTTATTTTTGGCTTAGTCCTTATGTCTACTTTTGTAATCAAACCAGCCCTTTTTGACGACCTTGAACAACTTAACGACCTAATGTTTGAGTTGCATGATGAGCACCACATTCAATCTCCGGAATTTTTCAAAACCGCAGAAGAAATCGAACAAGAGAAGAGTATTGCTCGCTATCTCGATAATCCTGAATGTTTGGTTTATGTCGCTAGAGTTGAGGATGAGATCATCGGCTTTGTGTCTGGGCATTTCTGCGAGCTTATTTCTACGGTTAGTAAACCTGTCATGATGGGAAGCGTTGATGAGCTATACGTCTTACCCGAATATCGTAAGCAAGGTACCGCGAAAGCTTTGATTGAAAAGATAGAGGCGACATTCGTTGATTATGGAGTGAAACAGATGTTCGTTGAGGTTTGGGACTTTAACCAGACAGCGATTTCTCTCTATGAAAACCAAGGTTTTGGGCATCATATTCATTGGTTAAGAAAGTCGTTATCCAATCGTTAATTAATACGTCATTATGACGGTAAGTAAGTGATTCGTACTTACCATGGATGAAAGTGATAAATTTGACAGTAGTCGCCTTGGCTTTTGGCATCGATAAAACCAGTACAGCATACCAAGCAGTGGTAACAGCTTCTGCTACTAGCGCAACGACACCGCCATCAGGAAGTTGTGACAATGAATGGCAAGCGAGTGGCGTATACAACACGGGTGAAACTGTTTCTTGGGCTGGTCAGTTATGGCAAGCACAATGGTGGACCCAAGGTGATAACCCCTCCGATTCGGGGCCATGGGGAGTATGGCAGCCAAATGGCAGCTCAGATTGTTCTGGGACTAATCCTCCGGTAGAGCCACCAACAGAGCCTACACCACCAACGCCGCCAACTTAGGGTGATGCTTACCAAGCAGGTACGAATTATTCTGCAGGGGACGTGGTGACGAATAACGGTGCAAGTTACCAATGTAAGCCTTGGCCAAACAGTTTGTGGTGTGGCTCAACACCAAGCGCTTATGAACCAGGCGTTGGCAGTGCTTGGACTGATGCATGGCTGAAGCTGTAATCTTGTAATACATCTATAAAGAGAGTTTATTTATCGTTAGTAATAAGCTCTCTTTTATTGTTTCAATCCTGAGAACGAGTAAAATCCATGTAAATTATCCTGACGTTAACTTTATATAACTGGCAAAATTGCAGCCAATATTTCGAGTTATGTCTGTTTTTTGTCAGAACTATTTTGTGGAGTGTCTCAAAGTCTTTTTTGATATGTGCATCAAATGTACAACTGGTTACTTAATTTATGTCGAAAAATATTAGTAACCCTGTCATCATTGCTTTGTGATTCTTCTCTTTATGTAAGGTTGTATTTTGTGCTGAGACAGTTGTTTTTTCTCATCCTGTATTCCATTTCACTGTTTATTTCTCCTACATCTGCCGCGAACCCTCTTCCTGAAGACATCAAAGGGGCGCTTTGTGTTGTCCGAGCAGATGACAAGCTAGTACTTATTCATGAAATATTGACGAACAAAATCTCACTTCCTGGCGGTACGATTATCGAAGGAGAATCACCGAAACTTGCGGCTCAGCGAGAAACTTGGGAAGAAACGGGTTTAGTCGTAACGGTTGGGGACGAATTGGGTAGAACCGATACGGCAGTATTTTTCGATTGTGTTTCAGATTCTGAAGTGATCGCTTTCTCGATGACCAACTCGTTAGACGGAAATGAGCTACCTATATGGTTTGCGCCGCATTATGGTGTCGAGGTTGCATCCGCTATGTTGGTTGAACCGAGTAACATGGCGGCATCACTGTATCGTTATCCTACACAATGGGCAGATGTAGCGGGCTTTTATTCGCACGCAACAGACCAACCAGTTGTATATGTCGATCAACTTATAGAGTCAGCACCGAGCTTTCGCCAAGCGGAGTTGTCTTGGATGGTTGATCTCCAAAGTTGGGTTGGGTCATTTTCTGAATCCAGCCGCGAGATGGCTTGTGAAGTCGCAGATATGATTACGGGCTTAAGTAGTCCAACATTCTTGCTGTTTCTGTTCCCATTCGTAATGATGAAGTTTGATAGTCGTTTCGTGTATCGTTTATTTTTTGCGGTGACGGCAACGTCTTTAATGGCTTTAGTCGCGCAGCAAGGCTTTTCATTGCCTCGCCCGCACGTTTATATGCCGATGGCGGAGTTAACGCAGAGCTTCGGTTTTAGCTTCCCAAGCTTGCCTATTGCAGTGTGGTTCTGTGTTATGACGTTTTTGTTTCAAAGAACCAATAGTTTTGGTCTAAACCGAATCACTCTGTCTGTCGCTTTAGTTACGCTAACGGTGATGGCGTGTAAGTTCTTCCTTGGAACCGCTTTTATCTTGGATATGTTCATCGGCGCGGTGTTAGGTGTGTTAGTTGCATGGCATGTGCTACGTCTGGAAAGCAATCCTGATGTGGATGTCGATAAGTTACTGAGCTCAAAGAGTGTTTGGTTCACGATGACAGCAATTACTGCTGTTCTCTCAGTAATTTGGCCATTGCCTGTGTTCACGAGTTGGTTGGCTATACTGATTACTGCTTCTGCGTTGGTGATGACGTTTAAAGAGTCTGAAATTCGATTTGAACGCCAGCAAATGCTTTTTGTGATTCTTGCTCTGTTGCTTGTTGAGCAACTTTATTTGTATCTAGGCACGACGGTTTCATTCAGTGGATTCTGGTCATTAGTGTTCAACACGTTCCACTATCCACTGTTAATGATTATTTTTGTGATTTTATCAAGAAAACTCATCACAGAAAGTGAGATTGATGTAGCCAAACAATAGCCAGCTACTCCCCAAATAAAGAGGCCCCGCAATGTGCGGGGCTTTTTTGTTTTTGATATGAACTCTAGACCAAATCTTAATTTTAAAATGCAATTCAAATAAAGAGTCAAAGTAACATTTGTGTCGTGTCACTTGGTGGGTTTAATTAAAGCTATGATTTATAAGGTTTTAATTTTTAGGCGATAATTGGCGTCATATTTGCTCCCAGTGAATATGTAGGAAATCTGTTGCATTTTTAGCTTGCACAAAACTGAGAAGCTTTTGCTGGTTGTTGGATGTCATGCAAAACGGATTTATGCATTTATCATGATCCACATCAACTAAGAGAGACAAATTATGATAGCGAAATACAATATTACGCTCGCTTGTCTACTGGGTGTCATTAGTCCTAACGTGATGAGCGAAACTGTCGATCTCGACTTTTCTAATCATCAGGAGGCGACTGACGGCACTGATGCGCAACTGGGGCCGAGCTACAGTGGCGCAGACATGCACTTTATTAATGTCGGCACGCATGATGGCAAAACCATTGATGCCAAAGTGTCCAGTAACACATTTGGGGATGCGACCTTTTTATTCCACAATCCAAATTACAAGCAGACAACGTCATCCGAGCCCAACGGTGATATCGGCTTTTTATACACAGTCAATTCCGCTGGTTCAGCAGGTCTTGTCTATAAATTTGAATTCTTCGATGGCACTGGAGCCTTGAGCGGAACATTTTCTGTCCCTTACGTTATTCCTGAGTTTGAGTTTATTGGTTACGATATTGATGGTGAGTCGGTTCAATCTGAACAACTTAGAGTTTTCAAGAGTGAAGGGTTCTACAGCTATCAAACGGGTACAGCAGCAGCAAGCTTAACCGCAGTCGAAGAGGCTGACGGCTCGGTGCTCTTCACAGGTCCTGGCACCAACTTTGATGAAGCGAATACATCTGGTGCGGTCAAGCTTGTGTATAAAAACTCATCAACAGTCACTTCAGTTCGAAACAGAGACATCCGCGAGTTCTCCTTTCCCAAACGCCATTTTTTCAGCCTTTGACGGGAACTGGGAGTTATCAGGCTTTACCAACCCAACGGAAACCAACGATGAGTTCGACTTTGGCGACGCTCCCGATAGTTATGGTACGTTACTGGCAAACAACGGTGCGCAGCATGCTGTGACTACATCTTTGTTTATGGGTAGTAGCATCGATGCAGAAAGCGACGGGCAGCCAAACGCAGCGTCAACAGGTGATGACTTCGACGCGCTCGGTGACGATGATGATGGCGTTACGCTTCTGACTAACTTTGAAAAAGGTCTTGATTCTCTCATTAACGTTAACGTTGTTGGTACTGGTTATCTTCAGGGTTGGGCCGATTGGGACATGAATGGTAGTTTTGATGCAGACGAGCAAATTATTCTGAATCACGCGGTTACTACGGGTGCCAATGTCGTTCCTGTGCGTGTAAACGATGATGCATTGATTGGTAACGTGCAAACACGATTCAGGGTTTCAAGCTTAGTCAATTTACCTAGCGACGGTTACGCTGGTGATGGTGAGGTTGAGGATTATGTCTTCGATGTGACAGATCCAGGTACAACTATACAAACTTCGGACTACTACACTGCTGCGTTTGAAGATAACTGGCCTGAAATGGGAGACTTTGACCTTAATGACGTAGTGACTTATTACCGTTCTAAGTTAGTAATCAAAGACGGCAATGTACTACGTTTTGATATAGAAGGTACAGTAACTGCTTACGGTGCTTCGTATAAAAATGGTCTAGCTTGGAAGTTGGAAGGTTTCTCTGAAAGTGATGTAAATCTTGACACAGCGAGAGTGACTAAGAATGGTGTGACAAGAAGTAACATCTCTCCATTTACAGGTGAAGACAAATCGGTCGCATCTCCTGGAGGGGATCTTGTTGTAGTTGCATCTACTAACTTGAAAGGTGATATTCCGATTAACCCTGAGTGTGGTTTCCACCGAACCAATCCAAGCTGTAGCATAAGTCTTGAATCAACAGAGATGACATTCAGTATTTCTCTACCGTTCAAATCAGGCTCTGAGCCATCAGTTTCTTCTTTCCCTACATTAAGTGGTTTTGACCCATTTATCTTCGCCGGTGGTGGTTACCATGGTGATAGTTTCACCACTCCTCCAGGCAAAGATATAGAGATTCACACCGCGGACTTTGCACCTACGTCAAGAGGTACCTCGGTCAGTGGGTTCTATGGTACTGCAGATGATGATTCTGATGCTGCAACCAGTAAATACTACCGTACCAGTGGCAATCTTCCGTGGGGGATTATTATCCCTTCAAGTTGGAACCATCCTTCAGAGTACATTGATGTAAGTATTGCTTATCCTGACTTTGCGGAGTGGGCTGAATCTGGTGGTTCATCAAAACCAACTTGGTATAACAACCCAGATGCTAGCAACACTTGGACAACAGCGGATTAATGAGGAGGATATTATGAAAATACGTAACTGGATAGTAAGCGTCCTAGCAATTCTCTTCGTCTTTGGATGTGGAGGAGGTGATGACTCAGGCTCTGGTTCGTCTACACCGCCAGCGGGCGTTACTCAAGATGAAAAGCCAACCGGAATTACTGCTAACCTTGTGGTACCTGAAGACTTTGACTTCAAATCTGAAAGAGAAGTTAAAGTCGAGTTATCTGTCGCCAATAGTCAGTACTCTCGTGGTTTTCTATCGGTATACACTGATATGTCCGATGGTACGGTTGATTATAATTCTCAGGTAATAAGAACGCCTGTTACAAACGGCGAATCTTACAATGGTGTTGTGATGTTACCTAATCATCAAACAGCTATTTGGGTTGAGGTTTGGTACCCAGAGGACTTAGACGCAGTGATAAAGAAAAAAGTCGATGTTGTTGATGGTGTCGCGAGTGCACAGTTATAATCTCGTGAACGATAGAGGCCGAGCAATTAATGCTCGGCCTTTTTAATTTTTAGCTAAGAACAAACTTCTCGATTGATTTAGCGACACCGTGCTCATCATTACTTTCGGCAATATAGTTTGCGATGCGTTTGGTCTCTTCCATCGCATTTGCCATAGCAATACCGAGGCCTGCGTATTCAAGCATATGGTGATCGTTTTCTGCATCACCCATGCAAATCACTTCTTCAGCTTCGATACCCAAGTATTCAGCGATCGCAGAAACACCGATACCTTTGTTGCTTGACGGGTTTAAAAATTCTAAGAAGAAAGGCGCGCTTTGCACTACCGTAAACTCTTCTTTTAATTCCGCAGGTAACGCCGCGATAACTTCAGTCAGTTTGCTTGGCTCTGCAACCATCATCGCTTTAATGATCCCGTGATCATCTTCTAGAGCGTCGAAGTTCATTTCGGTAATTTCAAGACCGTTGATTTTTGCTTCGATGTCTGTGTAAGGGTTGTTGTCTTCTGTGATAAGGCCGTGCTCTTGGCTGAACGCGTGAACATAAGCGCCAAGCTCTCGTGCTTTACGAGCGATCTTCTTCGCTGCTTTGCCATCGATGATTTGCTGGTGGATGATTTCGTTCGTACCAATATTCTTCACCATTGAGCCGTTATAGTACAGAACGAAGTCTTTGTCTGAGTCGATGTTCAACTCGTCTAGCTTGTCTTGCATTCCTTCAAGAGGGCGGCCTGAGGCAAGGACTACAGTAACACCCGCTTCGCGAGCTTTAGCAATCGCTTGTTTGTTCTCTTCAGAAATGACTTTCTCGCTATTTAACAGCGTACCGTCCATGTCTAGGGCGATCAGTTTGTACATCTTTACTTACCTTAAAAATTGGGAACCTGCGTATGAAACTACAAAACAACCTATTTTAACAATTTATTTTTGGTTTAAATTGACCTGAGTGCGCCTCTCCATTAAGGTCTTCGCCTCGAAGTATAATGAGTTGAGTGAGTTCTACGTTGTATAAGCTAAATGAGATGTTTGAAACCATCCAAGGGGAAGGGATTTTCACTGGTGTGCCAGCGGTTTTTGTACGTTTGCAGGAATGTCCGGTTGGGTGCTCTTGGTGCGATACGAAACAGACTTGGTACGCAGAAGAGAAAGACCAGCGCCAAATCGGCGATATCTTGGTGAAAACAGAAGATTCTCCAACCTGGTGTTTCGCCTCGGCGGAAGACATCGTAGCTGAATACAAAAAGCAGGGCTTCAATGCGAAGCATGTTGTGATCACTGGTGGTGAACCATGCATTTATGATTTACGTGCGTTGACGGCTGCTTTTGAAGAAATGGACTGCCAATGCCAAATCGAAACCAGTGGTACTTCAGAGGTAGTGACTTCAGAAAGTACATGGGTGACGGTGTCACCGAAGGTCGCAATGAAAGGGAAGCTACCAGTACTCAAAAGTGCATTAGAACGCGCAAATGAAATCAAGCACCCGGTTGGCACCCAAAAAGACATCGATCAACTGGATGTGTTATTGGCGTCTGCAGAGATCGGTGAGAAGACAGTGATCGCACTTCAGCCTATCAGTCAAAAGCCTCGTGCTACCCAACTGTGTATTGATACCTGTGTTGCTCGCAACTGGCGTCTGTCGGTTCAAACTCATAAATACCTAAGTATTGCTTAAGCTCGGAGAGAAAGATGAAAAAAGCAGTGGTTGTTTTCAGTGGTGGACAGGACTCTACAACATGTCTGGTTCAAGCGTTAAAAGAGTTTGACGAAGTACATGCCATTACATTTGACTACGGTCAGCGTCATAAGCTGGAGATTGAAGTGGCAGAGAAAGTTGCAAAAGATCTTGGTGTCGCTGCACATAAAGTGATGGATGTTGGTCTACTGAATGAACTTGCTATCAGCTCTCTGACACGTGATGACATTCCAGTTTCACATGAGCTACAAGAAAACGGTTTACCGAACTCTTTCGTTCCTGGCCGCAACATCTTGTTCCTGACTCTTGCTGGTATCTACGCGTACCAAATTGGCGCAGAAACGGTAATTACGGGTGTTTGTGAAACAGATTTTAGTGGTTACCCGGATTGCCGTGATGACTTTGTAAAAGCGATGAACAGCGCGTTGGTTAAAGGCATGGATCGTCAGTTTGAAATCAAAACGCCATTGATGTGGTTGAACAAAGCAGAAACGTGGGCGTTGGCCGATCAATATGACGCGTTGCAACTTGTCCGTGAAAGCACGTTAACTTGTTACAACGGAATCATCGGTGATGGTTGTGGTGATTGCCCGTCTTGCGATCTGCGCAAAGCGGGCTTAGATGATTACTTGAACAACAAAGATGCCGTTATGCAGTCGTTGATTCAAAAACAGAAGTCGGAAGATCAATAGGCTCGTTATAAGCATCAATCACGGCGTTATGCCCGTTTCTTTTTGATTGATACAAAGCTTGGTCTAATATCGAATACAGTTCATCAAAGTTACTCAAAGGCTTTGAGGTGGAAAGATAGGCCAAGCTTGCTGTCACACTCAGTGAATCGCCTTGTTCACTCTTAATCTGTTTTTCTGAAATGGTTTTATGCAAACTTTGAATACGGAATGGCACATCAATCTCATCAACATTCTTGAGTAACAAGATAAACTCTTCTCCTCCCAGACGCCCAATATACTCACCTTTGTTTAGCTTAGCTTGAATGGCTTTGCATACGTGTTTTAACACCAAGTCCCCAGTAGGGTGACCGTGTTGATCGTTAATCAACTTAAAGTGATCCAAATCTATCAATACCAATACATATCGCATGTCTTCTGGAGCACTGACAGTTTGAGCTCTTATTTTTTCAATAATGGTGCTGCGGTTTAATGAACCAGTTAGGCGGTCTAAGCGAGATTTTATCTTTGTTTTACGCAGTACAAACAGTACGACGAGTAACACAGTAAGTAAGCAGAAAATAATGAAGTTGTACGCACGTTGCTGTTCACTAAGCTTCTCAATTTCGAGTAGTTTTAGGTTTCTCTCGTTATCGATCTTAACGAGTTGCAAGTCATATTCGTACTCACTCTTGGTTAAATCCAACGCTTCAATTGCTTTAACATTGCTGTCATCGCGGTTCGCCAACTCTAATTTAGCGTACTCTTGGTAATGAGAAAGGGCAGCGGAATTGTCATCTAGTTTCTGATATGCCTGAGACAAGAGTAACTGAGCTTTCGCTTGTAGTGAGGTCGTTGCGTTTTTATTCGCGAGTGCCAAAGCAAGTTCGCCATGTTGAAGTGCTTTGTCTAAAACGTTGTGCTTTAAGTTAGCAAAGCCAGCTGCAAGATGACTTTCGGTTTGTAATCTTTCGTTGTCATACTCTTCGCCTAATTCTAGCGCCTTCTTAATATGCGGAACTGCGCTTTTTAGGTCTCCAGAATTTACATAAGCAGACCCGAGACCAAGATAGGTAAGGCCTTTACCATATGGATAATCCATCTCAGCAAGTAAAGTGAGTGCATTTTTGTAATGGCTGATTGCTTTTGCGTAGTTTGAAGATCGACTGTACATTGATGCCAAGCTGTGTTCGACCTGTGCCACTTGTAAAGGTGGAGCATCTAACTGACGAGCTAATAGGGCTTGTATTAGATATTGTTCAGACTGTTCGTATTGGCCCAGCTCACTCAGTAAGTTTCCTACATCGTTGTAGACACTTGTAGGATCGCTTTGAGGAGGCATTTCCGTTAATAAACGGCGGTATAAACGTAAAGCGACCTCATACTCACCACGAAAATCAAAGTTGTTAGCGATCACGCGTAACGCTAGGTCGGCAGGAATGCTCTCTTGATGGTCGTGATTTAGGTGCTTGTTCAATGAAGAGCAAAAGAAGTTTGCCTTGTGGTATTGTCCTTGCTGGTTCAAGGTGTAGCACAGTTGATAGTTCAATAGTGCTTTCGTTTCTTCATCTTTATGTTGCTTAGCGCTTTGCAAAAGTGAGGTAAAGATGTCCACGGAAGTGTCGTAGTCGCCACTTTTTCTTTCTGAAAGCGCAAGGATGTATTTGGACTCTAGCTTAGCAAAGTTATTCTCTAAGATTTGGCTGCTGCCATAGTAGGGCTGGTCGATGTTTGACATGTACTCATAGATCAATCCACTGACGTAAAGCTTTTCGCTATTGGAGTCTGCCGTATGATATCGATCTTGAAGCATACTAAGCGCGGACTTTGAATTCGTTTTCATCGTTGCTTGATAGACAGCATGCCATTGCGTGATATTTTGAGTGTCACTTGCGTTTGCTTGACTGCCTAGAAATAGGGATGCAAGCAAAGAAAGCAGCGTACGCATAGTGATGTAACCTTATGTGATTTTTATATTCTTTGTTCAGTATGATATACCAATTGGGAGCGAGTCATTGTGACAAAAACCGAAGGGTATAGATATTGGGATGAAGAAAAATATGCGCTCGGTCGAGCTTTACATAGAAAAGGTAAGTAATGAAGAAAGACCTCAACGCGGTGCTGAGGTCTTGGGGAATTAGCCTACGTACAGTTTCGCTAGGTCTTGAGGTTCAACCTCTTTGCCTTCCAACTGTGCGTTCCAGTTTGTACCAACAAGAACGCCATCTTCAGCAAGAGTTAGAAGCCAATCTTCAACAAAGATATCTAGAGGAATTTCTAGTACTTCGAAATCTGCCCATTCTTCAACGTTATGCGCTTGTGCGTCTTCTTTCGCTGACCAAAAAGGCATGACTTCGCTGTTTTCGAACTCAGTTGAATCGCAAGATAGCCAACCTTCTTCATTGCGTAGACCCCAAACCAGTTGGTTTTCTTTCGTTTCTGCAACGAAAAGGTCAAGGTTTGCTTGGATATCTGTTGTAAGTTTGCTCATTTCAAAACTCTCATTGTTATGACGCGGCTAGATTAACACTAAAGCGCCGATTCCTAAAGCATAATACGGTTTCCAGAGAGTGAAAAAAGAAAAGGAGCCGAAGCTCCTTAAATTAACTTTTTGGTAGGGCGGTGAATATCGTCCATTCTTTCGTTATCTCGCCCTTATAACCGATTACAGATGCAGTCACTCGTCGGTTGAGCGCATGGCTGACTTCATCTGTGCCTTGTTCGGCGAGGTGTGTATCACCAAATCCGACAATGCGGACTCTGTCTGACTCGATACCATATCCAAGCAGCGCGGCACGAACGTTGTTTGCTCTGCGCTTTGATAAGTCTAAGTTGTGCTCTGCACCACCTATTTTGCTTGCATAGCCTTGCAATTCAATGGATGTGCTAGGATATCCTTTCAGGAATTCAGACAACTCACGAATTTGACGACGGAATACGGGGACAATTTCGTCCGAATCATTCGCGAAGAGTACGCGTACTTCCATCTTTTCAGACGACTTTATGTACTCACCACAGCCATCATTGTCGATCTCCGATGTTGCTGGTGTACCTGGGCACAGATCACGAGCGTTGATTACACCGTCATTATCATCATCTTGAAGGTCTGCAATTTGTTCGGCTTTCGGAGTCTCTGTGTACTCGTATTTATCTTCAGCGGCTACATGATGAGTAGTTAGCATAACGCCTAGAGCTAACAGAATCTTTGTTGCTTTCATGTTTTAGTACTCCACCTTCTGATTCCACTCGGTTGGGACATCAACACGTAATGCGTTGAGTAACTGACCTGTCGCGTTCATGACTCGATACTTGGCGTATTGCTCGGCGTATTTTGCATCTAAATAGTCTTTACGAGCTTCAAAAAGTTCGTTTTCGGTGTTTAACAAGT
Organism: Vibrio sp. D173a; assembly: GCF_030248475.1. Classification (NCBI taxonomy): domain Bacteria; kingdom Pseudomonadati; phylum Pseudomonadota; class Gammaproteobacteria; order Vibrionales; family Vibrionaceae; genus Vibrio; species Vibrio sp. D173a. Next base: position 42,710 of record NZ_JAHGAH010000189.1, on the reverse strand, counting down.
CGAGTAGGGTGCGCTTGCCGATACGGTATTGTTTTTCATACGCGATAACGGTTTGAGATGCAGAATCAACGTGATCAGACAAGAACTGTTTCTGTTGTTTAGTAAGGTCCAAAGCACTCCAAGATAGTCTCAAACCTTCTTCAACATTGCGATAAGCACGTTCGCGCAGATCTTTCGCTTTATTTAGCTGGTAAGCAAAGCTCTCGGCGTTGGCTGCGTCACTGCCACCATTAAATAGGTTGTAGCGCATACGGAGCATGGCTGTCGTTTCATCACCACGACCTTCAATACCTCCAGCATCATCTCGCCACGTTTGTGCAGCTTCAACAGACAGTGTTGGGAAGTAAGTGCCTTTCGATTGCTTATATTGGAACTTCGCAGAATCCACATCTGCTATTGAAATTTGAATGACAGGATGAGTTTGAAATGCCAAGTCGATCGCATTATCTATTGTGTAAGGGATGAAGTTTTGATCTGCACGAGGAAATATTAAGCCTTGGGGTATTTGACCAACAATGCGAGTAAACATAGTGTGGCTGTCGAATAGGTTATTTTGCGCAGCGGCTAGGTTTCCGTGCGCTTTAGCTAAACGTGCCTCTACTTGTGTTAAGTCAGCTGTTGAGCCAATACCAGAATCAACTCGTTTTTTGATGTCTTGGTAGATTTTTTTATGCACTTTCAGGTTGTTCTCCGAAAGCGTTAGAATTTCGTATGCTTTCACCGCGTCTAAATATACTTTAGAAACTTCAAGTGCAGTGTCTTGAGCGTCTGCAAGCAACTGAAATCGCACAGACTCAGCATCTGCAGCCGTTCTATCAATATCGTTTAGTGTCGCAGAGCCATCCCAAATCAACTGAGTGAGCGTTACGGTTGCCTCTTTTCGAGTCAGATCGGTTGACTCTCTACCAGCTTCTGCTGGGTCAATACCTTCGTACCCAATTCCGGCATCAAGATCTACCGAAGGGAGGTAAGCGCCGCTCGAGGCTTCATTCACATACTGCTTACTCACGAATTCATTAAACGCACTTTTAATGTCAGGGTTTGTCTTAAGTGCATTTTCTACTGCTTGCTCTAAAGTTTGCCCAAAAACAGGGCTAGTCGCGAGCACACCTAAGCAAAAGGCGTTGGCACGAGTCCACTTCACTGTGATTCTCCTAATTAAGTAATATCAGAGGTGAGAAATTATTCTTATGAATTGATTGACCTCTATGAGCGTCAATAATTTAACGCACAAAGGCATTAACAATCAACTATGTAACTGGTTGCTTTTGTGATGCATGTTTAAATAGATATGCATTTTAAAGATAATCAACATTCAGAATTTTGCTAAATGTCACACTTTCCAATCATTTAAATGGCATCTGGTTCTGTATGGTGGTGATGCGTATTCCAAATGTAATTATCAGTATCGGTATGTATTTTATGTGACGTATAAGTTGCAATTAAGCATTAATGCCCTGTTATTGGTCAATGTATTAAGGTAAAATATAATAAATATCATTGGTCAAAATGTTGACGGTGATTTTAGGTCAGGGTTTATATGGATCGTACATCCTTAGTGTCATTTGGTGGGCAATTAGTTGTATTAGGTTTGGATGGAAAGCTACGTACACTTATTGAAAATGAACAACCATTACAAGGTGAAGTGATTGTCGCGCGTAATGATGCCGAGCCAATTGGCTTAAATGTCCAACTCGTAAAAGAGAACGGTGTACAAAACGTATCGGATGATGTGGCCCAAATTCTTGGCGCGTTAGAGGCTGGACAAGATCCTACTCAACTTGGCGATGAGTTTGCCTCGGCAGTAGGTCAAAGCGATGGCTCAAGCTTGCAGGCGAGTGAGGCTGTCGACGGCATTGGCGCCGAATTATTGGCAGACACGGGATTTGAAACCATTGGGCTTGAGTCCTTAGGATTTTCACAAACGCAAATCCTTTCTTTAAATGAACTATACCTGAACACTTTACGGCGGAATGAAACCCCTCCGGCAGTTGAGCCTGCTGCTCCTGTCGCTGGAGATGATATTGTTCAAACTGATGAAGATAGCGCAATTATAATTGATGTTCTTGCTAACGATGAAGATGCTGACAGTGAGAACTTATTTATTGAATCAGCAACGGTTCCAGAAGAGCAAGGGACCGTTGAAATCGAAGATGGAAAGCTAATTTTCACCCCCGCGGAAGATTTTAACGGGGACGCTGACATTACCTACTTAGTGTCCGATGGCGAGTTAGAGGATGAGGCATCAGTTACTGTTGCGGTTAATCCAATCAATGATGCGCCAGTTGCAAATGACGATAGCGCTGTGACTGACGAAGACACGCCAGTCACCATTGATGTCCTGCCGAATGACACTGATGTTGACGGCGATACGCTGACCATAGTGAATGCATCAGTTCCTGCTGAGCAGGGCGCGGTCGAAATTGTAGATGGAAAACTGGTATTTACTCCGGCTGAAAACTTCAATGGCGAAGCCACCATCAGCTACACGGTGTCTGACGGCGTACTGGAAGACAGTGCTGAAGTCTCGGTAACGGTTAATCCCAACCGTAGAAAACACCATTGCGGATCAGTCTCTTGAAGAAGATTTCACGCCTTACACTATCGACTTGAATGACGCATTCAGCGATGTCGATAATGCAGACGGTGAGCTGACATTTAGTGTCTCTGGTAACAGCAATATTCAAGTTTCTATTGTGGATGGCATTGCGACGATCAAGCCAACAGCAGACTGGAATGGTTCTGAAGAGTTAACGTTTACCGCTGAAGACCCAAGTGGTGAGACAGTAAGTCAAGTAGTCGATTTCACCGTAGCAGCAGTAGTAGATATTGTGTCTGACAGCGCTGATATTGTGGAAGATACGCCAACAAAATTGGATGTGCTGGGTAACGATAACTTTGAAGGTGATGCGCCTGTTGTATCAGTAGAAGCGGGTAATGAGCCAACCAATGGCACAGCAGTTGTGAACAATGACGGCACAATCACTTATACACCGAACCAAGATTACAACGGTCCTGATCAATTCACATATACAGTGAGTTCGGGTGGTGTCACTGAAAGCACAACGGTTACCCTAAACGTAACTCCAGTCAACGATAAACCGCTAAACGAAGGTTTTGACCATAGTGCAAATGAACTCATTACAAATGTGATCTTTGATACGGATGATAAACCGCTGGATGAAGGGGTGGATAGTGACCATATCTCTGATCTTGAAGATGACTTGAGTGGTGATGAACTTCAGATTCGCATCACAGAGTTGCCTACATCTGGCACTTTGTACTTCAAAGATGAGCATGGAGCTCTCCAAGAAATTACATCAGCTGACGGTACATTGTATGACAAAGATAGCATCTACTATGAGGCGGATAATGTTGGTTTCTTGCTACGCATTAAGGACAGACCGGACACTCCTGACGGTGCTGAATCCACCACGGATTTCTACAACTGGGGTTTGAGTGCCGATGGTGGTGAATCGCATTCAAGGACAGAATACTTGATCAATGGCGCTTCGATTGATATCTCATCTGACAGCGGTGTACTGGCTCAGTACAATCAAAAGGTTTCGCACATCGGCCATGGTATTGCGGATAATGATGGTCAAGGTATCCAGCCAGGTGAAACGATAAGTATTGATTTGTCTGAGAACCCGGTAGGTAGTGTTAACCTTGGTCTCGATGGTCTAGGGGGGGTGTTCGAGCATGGTAGCAATAACGCGGCCCTAATTACTGTTACTTATCAAGATGCTAAAGGAGTAGAACATACGCAGGTTATTGAATTCTTGAAGCCTGAAGGAAATAGCATGCTTTTCCAAGAGACCAGCATCGGTTACGGAAAAGATTATGGATTACCATAAGGGTCTGTGATTACACAGCTCGATTTCTCGACTAAAACATCTGGGAATTGGGAATTGCGTTATGTGGAAGGCTTTCCGCCAGAGGATAGTTTTGACTACGTGGCTGTTGATTCAGGAAATGCAGAAAGTGACCCTGCAACTGTTACCATTACGAATGAAGTTCTTGACGGTAACGTTTCTGAAGACGGGCCGAGCTTAACTCTTACAGGTAATTCCGTGGTTGAAGGTGAAGACATAACGTTTTCCGTTGCTCTGGACGAAGTAACCGAAACCACAGTCAAATACCCAATTGATATGCTTGCTCAAGGTTCATCTGCTGATAACGCTGATGTAAACCTTTCCAATGTGAGTTTTACTAATGGCGTAACCTTCGCCGGAGGTTTCTTAATTGTTCCAGCCGGTGTGAGTGCTTTTGAAGTTATTGTGCCGTCGATTGATGATCTTGCTTTAGAAAACGCTGAAGACATGGTACTTGAGATTGTTGGTGAGTCTGGGGTTGCGACAATACAAGACAATGGCAGTACAACTCTTTCAGTAAGTCAGGTTGGTGACGTTAATGAAGGCTCTGATGCTGTATTCACAGTTTCTTTGTCTAATGAGGTTCAAACCCCATTTGTTGTCAATCTTAAACCGACGACCGATGGTAGCTATACCGCTGAAGATGCCGATCTTGGTCAGATGGTTGTAACTTATATTGACAGTCAAGGCAAAACCCAAACATTAAATGTTACACCAGATGGCGACGTTACTATCCCCGCCGGTGTTACATCTATCACCGTTACTATTCCGACAAAGACGGATGGCGTTTATGAAAATACAGAGAGTTTTGGTCTAACTGTTACCGATAACGGTGGAGTAACGAGCAATGGCGCTGCGACAGGTGACGCGAACATTATTGATGCAGAAAGTGCGCCAAAAGTCAGCATTGTCGCAGACCAAGCATCGGTTGCAGAAGGTGGTGACGCGGACTTTACCGTTAGTATCGACCAAAAATCCGATGAGGATGTTGTGGTGAGCTTCACCATTGGTGGAGATGTTGATGACAAAGATTACAAAGCGCCGACCATTTACACGGTCACGATTCCTGCAGGGCAAACCTCTGTCGCTCTGGACATCACAACGTTAGACGATGGTGTCTACGAAGGGACTGAAAACTTAACGATCACGTTGACCGATACCACCGGTGCAGATTCAACTCTGGACGCAGATACAAAAGAGGCGACGGTTTCTATTATTGACGCGCAAAAAGAGGTGCTTTCATTGCAAAATGTTGTTGGCCTCGAGGATCAGTTCATCGAGCTTGGCATTGTTGTAAATGACGGCGATACCTCAGTCCAAACCGTCGAGTTAAATGGAATCCCGCAAGGCTCTATTATTGAAATTGATGGGCAAGCTTCCATCGTCGGCAGTGTTGACGCAATAGTCGTTAGTATTGATGACATTAGCTCTGTAAAAGTCAAAGCACCAGAGCATAGTGACGTTAATTTTGATATCGCAGTTATTGCAAGAGACGATAGTGACACTCTCGTTGAGACAGGTAGCATATATGTTGATGTTCATCCTGATGCGGATAAGCCGATATTAAATATTGGTGGTTTTGAACAAGTCGCGGCGATTGACTTTGAAGATGTCACTATTAAGTCAGGTTCGTGGGATAGTGATATTGAAATTAACAAAGTGGAAGGCGCGGGGACGGTAGGACAATGGTTTACCTCAAATCCTGGCCAACACGTTGAAGTTGGAACTGAGGGCACATACCTGCTAGGCAATTCAACAAATCAAGTAATGGAAATTGAAGGCGAAGTTGGGGACAAGGTCTTATACACCGATATGGATCTTGTTGCCGGACGTTTTTACAACTTTGAATTTGATATTGCTGCTAGAACGAATAAGGCACACACATCTGATATGTCGGTGACCCTTATTAAAGTGGATGATCACGGTAATCCAATTGATGGCAGTGAAGTTGTGTTGTATGACTTCGACCCGACAACTCATGGCTGGCATAAAGGTGAATCTATTACACTTCCAGTTGAGGAGTCAGGTAAGTATCGCTTGTTATTTGAAGCTGATGAAGCCGACTCTACAGGCGCCATTATGGATAATATTAAGTTCACTGCAGTTGATAATTTGGGCTACGAAGACTCTTTTATTAAGCTCAGTGAAATAGACGAATCACTTCAAGATAGCTTGGACCAATCCGAGAGTTTGACAGTCGAATTAACAGGAATACCTGTCGGCTCGGTACTTAGAGATGGTGAGGGTGATAGTGCAAATACCTACGTAGTTACACAAGAGAACAAAGACGATCGCATAGATGTTACTGATTGGGATTTGTCTAACCTACAAGTCAAAACTCAAGATGCTGGTATATTTGCGGTTACTGTGATTGCGACTTCAACAGAGCGTGATACCAACAAAGACGATGAACACGGCGATCATATTGATGTGGGTGGCAGTTTAACGGCTGAGAGTACAGCTAGTATCAATGTTGAGGTAATTGACAAGCCTACATCTGGTGGTGATAACAATGAACGTCCTGAACCAGACTACACCGCTGGTGAGGACATGATTGACTCTCTAGCTTATCGATCGGGGTTTAACGACTTTAATTGGCAACAGAGTGCAGCTTATGTGAATGCTGGCAATCCAGAACAAAACGGCTTATACGATTACGACCCGAGCTCCGGTGTGAGTATTGATGTTGGTACTGGTAACGATAAAGTACTACTGGGCGGCGGTGACGATATAATTTACCTAGGCGAAAGCCACGTACAAGTTCAGGACGGAGATATCTCTGATGATAAGTTTAGTTCTGTACTAGCTGACTTTGCTGCAACGGAACTGAACGCCTTAACAGATACCTTTGGCGAACAGGACCAACATTTGAAGATTGAGTCGCAAAGTAAACCCGGTTTGGATATTGGTCATGGGGGGGCTGGAGATGATGTAATCTTTGGTGAAAAAGGCTCTGACATTGTATTTGGAGGAACAGAGCACGACACCTTAGATGGCGGAGATGGATCCGACGCTGTACGAGGCGGATCCGGCAATGACGTTCTTATTGGAGGCTCGGGTGATGATATTCTAATCGGAGATGATGGTGAGGATATCTTCAGGTTTGTTGATGACGGCTCTGGTATTCGTGATGGGGAAGTAGATACGATAAAAGACTTCACGAAAGGTGAAGATAAGATTGATATCTCTGACTTGCTTCATACGGATGACTTTGATTCTGTCGACTCTTTATTGGCTAATAACGAGATTGGTCTTGAAGCCGATGGTGATAACCTGATTCTAACGATTTCTGAATCAGATGGTTCGTCGAGCCAAAAAGTCGTGATTGAGGGTGGTTCAAATCAATACAGTGAGCTCTTAATCGACGGTTCTTTGTCTCCAGCAGATGGTTCCGCCATCCTTAACTACCTGCTAAAAATCAATAACGACATCACGTAGTTGTCAATCACCAAACGGAAGGAGAGAAAGTGCTGCTTCCGATTGCCTTAAATCCACTTAAACAAAAAGGTCTAGCAGTATGCTAGACCTTTGTCTTTGGCATTTAAACGAACAACACTAACTCTAAGGCAGCGTTGTGAAAATCGTCCACTCTTTCTCAATTTCGCCTTTATAGCCAACTACGGTAGCGGTTACCCGGCGGTTAAGTGCGTGGCTGGTTTCGTCCGTGCCCTGAGATGCAAGATTGGTTTCTCCAAATCCGACGATACGTAAACGCTCAGGAGAGATACCGTTATTAATTAATTCTTGCCTCACACTTTCGGCTCGTCGTTTTGAAAGTGCAAGGTTATATTCGTCTGTACCAGTGATACTTGTATAACCTTGTAGTTCGATTGATGTAGTAGGGTATTCTTTTAGGAAGTTGGAAAGGTCACTGATTTGATTTACGAAGACAGGTTCAATTGCAGAGGAGTCGTTAGCAAATAAGACTCGAATCTGCATTTGCTGAGAAGACTTAGCGTATTTTCCACAACCATCGTTGTCAATTTCTGAGCCCTCAGGAGTTCCCGGGCAAAGATCTCGCGCATTGATAACACCATCACTGTCATCATCGATCAAATCGGCGATCTGATCTGCATTGGGAGTCTCTATGTATTCATATTCGTCGCCCGTTTCTCTATTCGAGTTAGAGCCACTGCATGCTGAAATCAAACAAACCATGAACAAAATAGGTATTATCTTCATATTAATACTCCACTTTCTCTAGCCACTCTTGCGGGATGTCGATACGCAATGAGTTAAGCAGTTGTCCAGTTGCGTTCATTACGCGGTATTTTGCGTACTGTTCAGCGTACTTCGCATCCAAATAATCTTTACGTGCTTCGAAGAGTTCGTTTTCCGTGTTGAGTAAGTCTAATAATGTTCGCTTGCCAATACGATATTGTTTCTCGTAGGCAATAACCGTTTTGGCTGCAGAGTCAACATGGTCAGACAAGAACTCTTTTTGTTGTAAAGTTAAGTCCAACGCACTCCAGGAAAGCCTTAATCCTTCTTCCACATTTTGATAGGCGCCTTCACGTAAGTCTTTTGCTTTATTCAGTTGGTAGGCAAAGTTTTCGGAGTTGGCTGCATCACTGCCGCCATTATATAAGTTGTAACGGAGTCTAAGCATAGCGAGTGTCTCGTCGCTTCTGCCTTTCAATCCATCGGCATCATCACGCCAAGTTTGAGATGCCTCAATTGAAAGCTTAGGGTAGTTGACCCCTTTAGATTGCTTGTACTGGAATTTGGCTGAGTCAACATCAGCAAGCGCCACTTGAATCACAGGATGTACCTCGAAGGCTAAGCCAATAGCATCATCGATTGTGTACGGAAGAAAGTTCTCATCAGCTCTCGGGAATATCAATCCTTGCGGAGTCTGCCCAACAAGCCGAGTGAACATAGTATGCGAATCGAATAGATTGTTTTGTGCGGCGGCTAGGTTTCCGTGTGCCTTTGCTAGACGCGCTTCAACTTGTGTTAAGTCTGCGGTTGAACCAATCCCTGAGTTTACCCGCTTCTTAATGTCCGCATAAATTTTCTTATGTACTGCTAAATTATTTTCGGAAAGTGTAAGAATTTCATAAGCTTTAACCGCATCTAAATAAACGCTCGTTACTTCAAGTGCAGTATCAGACGCGTCTGCTAAGAGTTGAAACCTTACGGATTCAGCATCAGCAGCCGTTCGGTCGATATCGTTGAGTGTCGCGCTCCCGTCCCAAATTAATTGGGTTAAAGTCACCGATGCCTCTTTCCTTGTGTAATCAGTATCCCCTCGACCGCCTTCATCAGATGGGTCCAAGCCTTCGTAGCCAATTCCAGCATCAAGGTCGATTGAAGGCAGGTATGCACCGGATGCCGCTTCCTTTACATACTTTCTGCTGTTGAACTCGTTAAATGCACTTTTTATGTCAGGATTATTTTTTAGTGTAAGTGCGACCGCTTGCTCTAAAGTTTGACCGAGAACGGATGGAGATAATATCAAACTACAGCAACAAGCTATTTTTAGTCGATTCCATTTCACGGTGATTCTCCTAGAAATTTGGTATTGCTTCTTAATATTTCATCTCGCTAATGAGACAAAACAACACAAATAACAGCTGTCGTTAGATTAAATAATCAACGTCCTGCTAACCCTAGGCTTTTATTCAGAAAATACAGTGACTCGCCTTATAAGACCTTAGCACATATGACAGATGTTGCTCATTTGTTCGCAGGTTCCTTTTTGAAGAAAAGTCAGAATTCTTAATACCATAGCGTCCTTCTCCATATTTTAACGTTCATGTAAGGCAAACCCCGCACATTGGGTTTCTCTACACTTTGACGCCCTTACGTACAGCGAAAAAGAAATGATTTTGACTAAACTATAGTCGTATTTGTTGGGGTGACAAACTTTTGACAACTTGAAAGCCTGGTGGGGTGATTTATGGATCGAGTAACCTTTAGCTCGCTTGCGAGTAATATCGTAGTTATTGGAATTGACGGGGAAATTAGGGCCTTAGAACCAGGTCAGGTCCCTGCCTCTGGGGAATTGGTTATCACTGAAGTGTCTGACATTTCTCAGTTGAATTTTGAACAAATAGCCCCTGATGGCAGCTCAATTAATGTAACGGACGATATCACCGCACTAATTGAGGCAATCGCAGCCGGGGAAGACCCTGCACAGCTTGAAGGTGACTTTGAACCTGCAGCGGGTGAAAGCGACGGTTCGAGTCCACAGTCGACTGGAGCAATTGACCGTACAGGCGCAGAGGCCCTTGCTAATACGGACTTCGAAACGGTCGGCACAGTAATACCCCTATCAGAAACTCAAGAGCTTTCGTTGCTTGAGTTTATCAACCAACAAATAATTATCCTTGCTCAGGTTATCGTTCAGGACATATCCAGCCCGACAATAAACGAAGGTAATCAAGCGTCTTTTGAAGTCACTCTCGACCAGCCCACACAGCAAGAGACTGAGGTGACCTTATCTCTTAGTGATGATTCTGCGACAGGGGGAGCTGATTATGACAACTCGGTTATTACTATTACTTTTGAAGATGGAAGTACGGATCAAATAAATGTCGGAGAAGATGGGACGTTTTCTGTTTCAATCCCCATTGGAGATGAGTCGTTCGTAATCACGGTGGATACGATTGATGACGACGTATTTGAAGGAAACGAAACCTTCACGTTAAGCGGAGGTACGGAGAACCAACCGGAACCCGTTACAGGTGTGGCAACAATAACAGATGATGGCACTGGTCCGGGTGAAGAGCCTGATGACGATAGACCGACCGTTGCTTCTGTAAGCGATACAACCGTAAACGAGGGTGAAGAAGCTGTGCTTGAGGTAACGCTTAGCAACCCGAGTACGTCAGAAACGACTGTGAACATGACGTTATCTGACGGAACTGCGGAGGGTGGATTAGATTACACAAACACTTCCGTCACTATTACGCTCGAGGATAACAGTACTCAGATTGTTAATGTAAACTCAGACGGTAGCTTTGCTGTCACTGTCCCTGCGAATGAGGTTAGTTACAATGTCACGATAAATACGATAGACGATGATTTGTTTGAAGGGACTGAGACGTTTACGTTATCGGGCTCAACAGAGAATCAAAATGGCACAACGTCAGGAACGGGAACAATCGTTGATGACGGTTCTGGTCCCAATCCGGATGACGATAGACCGACAGTTGCATCTATTAGTGATACTACGGTTAATGAGGGCGATTTAGCCATATTAGATGTGACGCTTAGCAACCTAAGTACGACCGATACTGTGGTCAGTATGAATCTGGCTGATGGTAGCGCTGAAGGTGGAATAGATTACACCAACACGTCTGTTACGATTACTTTCGAAGACAACAGCACTCAAGTCGTAAACGTCAACCCAGATGGTAGCTTCGATGTATCCGTGCCAGCAAATAATATAAGTTACAGTGTCACTACTGGTACGGTTAATGACGACCTCTTTGAAGGCTCAGAAACATTTACTTTGTCTGGAAACACTGGTAATCAAGCGATTCCTCAGACGGGAACAGGGACCATTATTGATGATGGTACTGGCCCGGGACCTGACCCTGATGGCGACCGTCCAACGGTATCCATTAGCGATGCGGGAGTTGTTAATGAAGGTGATACGGCAAACTTCGTTGTATCTCTAACTAATGAAGCTGATTCTCCAGTCCAAGTGGAACTAGGTCTTGATCTTGGTGATACCGAAACGGGCGATCTTGGCGTCCTAGAATACAACACTGGTTCAGGTTGGGTTGCAGTACCAAACGATGGTGTAGTTACGGTACCTGCGGGATTAAGCGAGTTTGATGTTCGCGTTGCTACTATTGATGACGAAGTGTTTGAAGGTCCTGAAGAGTTCAGTGTTAGTGTGACAGGTTTGGACTCAGTTCAAGGCTCTGATTCAGGTAGTGCAACGATTGTCGATGACAATACTGGTCCTAGTCCCGATCCGGATGACGACCGTCCAACGGTATCTATCAGTGATGCTGGTACGATTAACGAAGGCGATATCGCCAACTTCGTTGTCTCGTTAACTAACGCTTCTGAAGCCCCAGTCGAAGTGCAACTCGACCTTAATCTTGGTGACACCGAAGCAGGTGACCTCGGTACTCTCGAATACAACACCGGCTCAGGTTGGGTTGCAGTACCCGTTAGTGGTGTAGTTACTGTGCCAGCAGGCTTAACTCAGTTCGATGTTCGAATCGCTTCGATTGATGACGAAGTATACGAAGGTCCAGAGAACTTCACCGTAGATGTGACCGGTCTCGGTCCTGTCCAAGGCACAGACACAGGTACTTCAACCATCGTCGATGATGGTACGGGACCAGAGCCTGAGCCAGATGATGACCGTCCGACGGTATCTATCAGTGACGCTGGCACAATTAACGAAGGTGACACCGCTAACTTTGTTGTCTCGCTGACCAATGCATCTGAATCCCCAGTTGAAGTGCAACTCGATCTTAATCTCGGTGACACCGAAGCTGGCGATTTAGGCACACTAGAGTACAACACTGGCTCAGGTTGGGTTTCCGTTCCTGTCGACGGCGTAGTGACTGTACCAGCAGGTTTAACTGAGTTTGATGTGCGTATTGCATCGATTGATGACGAAGTTTATGAAGGCCCAGAGAACTTCACCGTAGACGTGACTGGTTTAGGTCCTGTCCAAGGCACTGACACAGGTACCGCAACCATCGTTGATGATGGTACTGGACCTGATCCCGATCCGGATGATGACCGTCCGATGGTATCTATCAGTGACGCTGGCACGATTAACGAAGGTGACACTGCCAATTTCGTTGTCTCGCTCACTAACGAGTCTGAAGCTGCGGTTCAGGTTCAGCTTACTCTTAACACTGGTGACACCGGAGTGGGTGATCTAGGCAAGCTTGAATATAATACTGGTTCCGGCTGGGTTGCAGTTCCGAATGATGGTTTAGTCACGGTACCAGCAGGCTCGACTCAATTTGATGTTCGAATTGATACCCTGAACGACGCAGTGTTTGAGCAGGATGAGGACTTCAGTGTTTCTGTTGTAGGCGTTGGTCCTGTATTGGGCTCTGATGTCGGTAATGCAACAATTATCGATAATGATGCACCTCCAGCTATTTCCGACGTTATCGATGCGGTTGTTTCAGAAGAAGGGTTAACCGATTGTATACCTGATTCCACGGGTTCTCCTACCGATACTACGAATGCAGCCAGCTTCTCAGGGTCATTTACAGTTGGAGACCCGGATACAGCTAATGTTTCAGTCGTTCTTTCTGGTCCAAATACACTCACATCAGGTGGAGAGCCTGTGTCTTGGGCATGGAACAGCAATACTCAAACATTGACGGCTTCTACTGCGAGTTTAGCTGTTGTTGCAACTGTTGTTCTCACGGAGCCCGCTATCTCAGGGCAAGGAACATGGGGTTACACCATCACACTCTTAGAACCACTCGATCATCCTGTTAATGACGTCGAAGATTTGATCGACTTTGATTTGCAGATCTCAGTGAGTGATGGTCAAACCACGAGCTCCCAAAGTATGAACGTGGTTGTCGAGGATGACTGTCCACATGTTCCAACGTCTTCTCAAGCCGTAGATGTGTCGCTGGCAGATATACCGGAAATTCTCACCGGCAATATTAGTTTTGTGGGTAATGAATCCGATGCATTCAGCCGAACTTTCGGAGATGTCGAAGTGACTGCCTTGGGATTTTTGTCTAATGAGTCTACCGATCTTGGCGCCGCAGAGATTAATCAAACTTCATCAGGTATTGGTGTGAAAAGTGTCGGTAATAACGGTTATCCGCTTGCTAATGAGGTGGATTATCGTTTTGCCAATGATACCGGTGTCTCAGAACAACTGATCATCGACTTGGGCGATAAGATTGCATTTGGCGCTGAGATCGAATTCGAGAAGATGTTTGGTGGGGAGCTAGAAGAAGGTCTTGCATCTTTCTATCGAGATGGTGTTTTGATAGCACAGCAATCCTTTAGCTCTGATGCGGCAAGTGGTGATTATGCGGCTAACTTCAGTGTTCAACAGGGTGGTTTTGATAAGGTTATTCTTGAAGCCACAGGTAATGGTAACGGGCCAAACACCGCAGACAACAGTGACTTTACCGTCAAATCTATCACCTTTACTGGGGCTGATTCCGTCATTCCAATTGCAACAGCAGAGGGGAATTTAGGCGCACTCTATGGCGCTGATGGCCCAGGAAGTATCGTTCTTAATGGTGCAGAGAGTGGTCTAGAAACGCTTGATGGCGAGGCTATCAGTGTTGCGATTGATCCTCAAAACCCAAACAGATTAGTCGGTGAAGCGAACGGCGAGCTGGCGTTTGAGGTTCAATTAACGCCAAGCACCGGGAAGTGGGAATTCTTCCAGTACGTACCTTTGACCTCTCCAAGTGGTGATGGTGATATCGACTTCAGTTACACGATTACCGATAACGATGGTGACAGTAAAGCGGGGAATTTTGCGGTTAATCCATATGCGCCTCCGGTTGTTGAAGGCGTCACGCTTAATGTTTCTGAAGAGGGTTTGGGTAATGCCATTGCCGATGACTTCGCGCTGAATGGTTTTATGGACACCACAGATTCAACGTTAGATATGGATCAGTTAACACTTGGTAAAACGGTTGACTCGGTCGCACTGAATGTCCCAACTGCGAACCTAACCAGTAACGGTGAGGCAATCACATGGGCCTTGTCCAACAATGACCAATTGCTTGTTGGTTCAGGGGATGGAGAAGAGGTCATTAAGATCTCAGTTAATGATACGGGGGCAATCTCTACTGAACTTCTTGGTCCAATAGATCATCCAGATACTTCTGGCGAGGACTCTTTAAACATTGAGGTTCCTGTCGTTGTTTCGAATGCTCTTGGGTTGACGAACTCTGCGGTAGCAAATGTTGTTATTGAAGATGATTCACCTGATTCGACATCCATTGTTCATGATGTGGTCGCGGAAACAAAAGAGAGCGCTAACGTTCAATTGATCATGGATGTTTCAGGCTCGATGCGCACGGGTAATCGCCTTCAAATAATGAAGGACTCGGCAACTCAGTTATTAAATCAGTACGAATCGATTGGCCAAACTCGGGTTCAAATCATCAAATACAGTGGTTCGGCAACAACGTACGCTATTGCTGGGGCAACATGGTTAACCGTAGATGAAGCGAAAGCGTACATTGATACACTTACTGCTGGCGGTGCAACTAACTACAATCGCGCAATTAATGAAGCTAAGGACTCTTGGGACGATGCGGGTAAATTACCTAGTGCATCAAACGTGAGCTACTTCTTGTCTGATGGTCAACCAAACCCAGCCTCATCATTCATCAACGATGCTCGTGAGAACAGCTGGATAGACCACTTGACCGATTCTGATAATCAGATCACAGCGCTGGCTTATGGCATGGGTGTGAACCTGATGCCTGATCAGTTAGACCGTGTTGCTTACGATGGTTTCTTGAACCAAGACCTTGATGGTGTAGTCGTGCCTGACGTAACTCAGCTGCCTCCAGTAATGTTGCAGTCCGTGATTCAACCTGTTGGTGGTAACCTCATGTACACCACATCACCGGATACAGGTATTGGTGCAGATGGTGGTTACATCAGCGAAATAGAACATGACGGTGTCACTTATTCATTTGATGGTACAAACCTGACGGTTGTAGATAACAACAACGACATCTCACATGCGTTTGACGATATCACGATGTTGCTCACTATCTACATCGACAGTAAGCACACGTTGGAAGTCGATTTGAATGATGGCGCATATGCCTTCTATGGTGCGGTAGGTGACACAGTAGAAACGTTAGACTTCGATTACGTGCTTACCGATAACGATGGTGACCAATCTGAAAATACACTTCAGTTTGTGATTGACGAAAATGGTGGTGTAAACGCGGCGAGCGGTGGTGCTGCGAATATCATTGAAGCGGAAGTGGATTTAAGCCATGACATTTTAATTGGTAATGACAACGAAGCAGACATATTTAGATGGGTTAATGACTCACTAGATTCCGGCACGGACTTGGTACGTGGCTTTGAACGAGATCTCGACATTCTCGATCTAAACCAAGTTGTCGAAGATGCAGGGCATAACACCATTGAAGAGCTGCTCAATAGTATCGACCTAAATGTTGACGGCGAAGATCTATCGCTTGAAATCACCCACAACGAGGGTAACTCCATCCAAACGATCGTCATTGAAAAAGGAGCTTCCGAGTTTAGCGATTTGATCATCGGAAATTTGGACTTTGAAAGAGATGTCTTATCGGCTCTCACAAAAGTTAATTTAGATTCATAACAAAAAAGGGCCAACAGGCCCTTTTTCTTTGCTTCAATTCTTTATCGTTGTCTATGACTAAGCCCGATTATAGAACCTTACACGCAAAGCCTTTTAGGTAGAAACCTTCTGGGTAGGCCGTATCCGTTGGGTGGTCGGCTGCTTGTTCGAAACGTTCTACGAATTTTACTTGGCGATTCGCATCTACTGCTGCATCTGCAATGATTTTTTGGAACAGAACTTGGTCCATTAAACCTGAGCAAGAGTAGGTAAGCAGCGTGCCACCAGGGTTTAGAATTTGCATCGCCAACATGTTGATATCTTTGTAGCCACGACATGCACCGTTTAGCTGTGCTTTGCTCTCTGCAAACTTCGGTGGATCCATGATCACAACATCGAACTTCGTACCTTGGTCGCGGTATTCGCGTAGCAATTTGAATACGTCTGCGTTTAGGAACACAGCACGCTTTTTCGAGATATCAAACTCGTTCAGCTTTGCGTTGAATTTTGCAGTGTCTAGAGCAGGTTGTGATACGTCCGCGTTGATAACGCGTTTTGCGCCGCCTTTTAGTGCGTACAGACCAAAACCGCCGGTGTAAGAGAAACAGTTCAGAACTTCTTTGTCTTTCACGTACTTCATCGCTTGTTGGCGGCTGTCACGTTGGTCTAGGTAGAAGCCCGTTTTATGGCCACCAACGATGTCTACGCTGATTTTCACGCCGTTCTCTTCGATTACCACAGATTTTGGTGGCTCTTCACCATGCAGAACGCCAGTGGTTTCTTTCAAACCTTCTTTCTTGCGTACCGCGACATCAGAACGCTCGTAAACGTTGCAGTCAGGGAAGCACTCAACCAAAGCATCAACAATCGCTTGCTTGTTGTATTCTGCGCCCGCACTTAGAAGCTGGCACACAAAGAAGTTTTGGTAGCGGTCGATCGTCACACCTGGCATACCGTCTGACTCCGCAGCGATAAGGCGGTAACCAGTTAGGCCATCGCGCTCGATAATATCTTCACGAAGAAGCTGAGCGTTGTTGAAACGCTTAACAAAAAACGCCTTGTTGATCTCTTCTTTTTCAAAACTCCAAATACGAGCACGAATCTGGGAAGCTGGTGAATATGCTGCTTTAGCTAGCCATTTTCCGTCGTGAGTGAATACATCAACGGTTTCGCCAAGAGCGGGTTCGCCCTCAACTTTACTGATGCCTCGAGAGAAGATCCAAGGGTGCTTGCGCTTAACCGACTTCTCACGACCTTTAACCAAATAGATAGCAGCTGTCATTTCTTTAGCTCTTGTTGAATTTTGAAAGGGGCGTATTGTCCGGGATGTTGCCCGCAAAAGCAATATCCATCGACAATCCAATCATTTGTAGAGGCTTTAATTATATGCCGAGAACCGGAACAAAGGACCACCTTAAGGTGGTAAGAAACTAGCGCTAGGTACAAAAAAGGGCCACCGAAGTGACCCTGATTTTTCAACTTATAACCAAGCTTCATATGACTAAGCTTTAAGGCCTGTCAGTAGCGACTCCATGGTGTCACTTTGAGTTCGAAGCTGCTCAACGTTTTGCGACGTTGTGCTGATCATCATACACACATTGTTTGCTTGGATGCGGACTTCTTCAACGCTTGACGCAATATTGTCAGCCACGACGCCTTGCTCTTCTGCAGCGGTTGCAATTTGGATGCTGCTGTCAGAGATAGTTTGGTTCTTATCTGCTAGTGAGCCGATCTCGTGATTTACTTCTGCCATCAGAGTTTGGCCTTCGTTGGCGTTATGCACCGTTACTTCCATCAGCTTAGTGAGCGATTGGCTGTTACGTTGTAGCGCTTCAATCATTGCTTGAATCTCTACCGTCGCTTGTTGAGTGCGGCCCGCAAGAGCACGAACTTCATCAGCAACAACGGCAAAGCCACGACCTTGTTCGCCTGCACGAGCTGCTTCAATCGCAGCGTTCAAGGCGAGTAGGTTAGTTTGCTCAGAGATACCGTTGATGGTCGTTACCACTTCATCAATCTGCGCTGCGTTTGCATCCAGCTCTTCAACCGCTTGAGACGCGGATTGGATCTCAGTAGAAAGGTTCGAGATAGAGTGAAGGGTATTTTCTACTTTCACTTGGCCAGATTGCGCTACGCTGCGTGCATCGTCTGTTTGTGTGCTTGAATCGTGTGCCAGTGTTGCCACCTCACGAATCGTAGAGGCCATTTGCTCCGTTGCACTTGCCAGAGAGTTTAGATGCTCTTGTTGGGTGTTAGAAATCTCAGAGCTGTTTTGAATCGATAGGTTCAGTTCAGAACTGATTTGCTGCATCAGTGCGACAGACTCTTGAATCGACTGAACCATTTTTTGTTCGCGGTCGGCAACTTTGTCTATCGTAATTGCGATTTCACTGAATTCATCACGAACGCGGAAGAAGTTCATACGTGCAGTCAAATCACCATCAGCTAATGTGTTAAGTGCTTTGTTCATCGTAAACATAGCGCCACCGATGAAGGTCATGATGTAGTAAACACCAAGCGCGATGATAAATAGCGTAACAAGGATAATGCTTACTTGCGTCGGAGAAAGCGCTGTCCAAAGTGATTGCTCATGACTTGCAACCAGACTAAACGCGCCTTTCATTACCGACACAGAGTCAGGTCCTGTGCCAAGAGTAATTGTATCCGAACTCGCGATTAGACTAGCAACTTGAGATTGTGAGAGATTTCCTGCTTCAATCAAGCCTTTCATCAACATCAGCTCTTCTTGGTACAAGTCAGAGATGAGTGAGTTAGCGGCACTGTTCAAAACAAGAGTAAGAATGACTAATGCGAGGAGAGGAAGGAAGAAGAGCAAATAGAACTTTTCTTGAATCTTTAAGTGGATAAGGTATTTATCAATCCAACGGAAAGGAATTTCTTTCATAATTATTATAACCATATAAAAACCCACTATCCTTAGTGGGGTAAATAGACGCAAATAATATATCACTCAAATATAGGGAGCGGTATACGGATGGTACTAAAGTGTGAGAAGTTTCTGATAGTAGGTCATGTACAAGGGGTAGGATTTCGATACCACACATCACATCAAGGGTTGAAGCTCGGCCTAACAGGGTATGCGAAGAACTTAAACAGCGGAGATGTTGAAGTGATTGCCTGTGGCACAGAAGAACAAATTGCAGCGTTTTCGGCGTGGTTAGAGGAAGGGCCGCGGACGGCGACAGTAGACAGTGTCACTCAGGAAAGTGTGTCTTATAAGCCTTTCCGCGGATTTAAGATCTTATAGCTTTACAGTTAATTATTTTGTAAGCGATGTGGCTGGAAACAAGTGTCTTACAAACATTTCGCTGGTTTTGGTAGACCAGCCAGTTTGGTTGCTTGTTTTGCAGGGCCTTTCTTAAACAGTTTGAATAGGTACTTGCTGTTACCTTTTTCCGGGCCGTGTGCCTTTTCCATTGCTTTTACTAGCATTCTTACTGCTGGTGATGTGTTGAACTCTTCATAAAAATCACGCACAAAGTGAACCACTTCTAGGTGCGCTTCTGTTAGTTCAATTTCTTCTTCTTTTGCTAGAAGCTCAATCATGCCTTCTTCCCACTGAGTGTGGTCAAGTAGGTAGCCTTGAGCGTCGGTTTCAATTTCTTTGCCGTTGTAAACGAACATAGCTTTGTTTCCGCTAAGTAACCATTGATACGTATAGGGTAGCGTAGAGGCTGACGTATTCTCAACAAAAGAATCCTTTGGGCTTTCCGAGCGATGTAAATGTGTGCAGTCAAAAGTAGGCTTGGAACATGGGCAAGCGGTTTGGGTAAATCAACGTCTATTCACTAAATTGTTTGTTTATTCGTTAGGTTAGAAAATTCTCGGGGTGAGTATTTTGGTTTTTGCATGAATATTCAAATTTCTGTTTTAAGGAGTTGGTGTAAAAAAGGAGGTAGCATCCACAAGGCTAGGCGCAAAGAAAAAGCCCGAAGTACAACTTCGGGCTTTTTGGAGTTTCAATTCAATCTGACGGTTTAGTCGTCGTTCATGATGCCTAGGATGCTTAGTAGGCTGATGAAGATGTTGTAGATTGAAACGTACAGTGTAATCGTTGCAGAGATGTAGTTTGTTTCACCACCACGGATGATGCCTTGAGTGGTCATCAGGATTGCCATAGTAGAGAAAACAATGAACAAGCTGCTAAGTGCTAGGTGTAGGATCGTTGATTGGATGAAGATGCTAGCAATCATACCCACTACTAGAACTACAAATAGTGACAGCATTAGGCCACCCATCATAGATAGGTCGCGTTTTGTCGTTAGAGCGTAAGCCGATGCAGCCATGAACGATAGAGCTGTACCGCCAAGAGCTGTTAGAACAACGTCGCCCATACCAGCGCCGATGTACATGTTTAGGATTGGACCAATGGTGTAACCCAAGAAGCCTGTGAATAGGAACGTAAACACAAGACCTAGGCTGTTGTTACGGTTCTTTTCTGTTAGGAATAGTAGACCGTAGAAACCGACCAACATTAGGATAATACCCGGACGTGGAAGGTTAAATGCCATTGATACGCCAGCAACCAGTGCTGACCATAGTAGAGTCATAGAAAGTAGTGCATATGTATTACGCAGTACTTTGTTGGTTTGTAGAGCACTCTCTTGAGTAGTAGTGCGAGAAAACATAGGACTGTTCATAATCTTCCTCTATAAGGGACTGACTTATCTTTAATATATAGACATATATGGGCCCGATAGTTCAAAAAATCAAGCCCGTCACACGTATATCTAGAACAAAATAATAATAGAAATAATGTGTTATGTATTTGCCAACTTGTAACACAATATTACCGCCTTGCATAGCGAAGAAAGGCTTACTATTCAAAGCATTGAAGCGCAGCTCACGAAGTAGGTTGCAAGATTGCGCTAATTTACAACATCTTGAATCAACTGGATTTTCGTAACATGAGTTAATAGCAACCGTTTAAACAAAGAAAAAGCGCTGATTTAGATGTCAGCGCTTTACAATTTTAGCTATGTACCTAATCCGTTTTAATGGTGAAGGATTTGAGCTAAGAAGTTCTGGGTTCGATCCGATTGCGGATTCTCGAAGAAGTCGACAGGGTTATTCTCTTCGATGATTTCACCCGCATCCATAAAGATAACTCGGTCAGCCACTTCTTTAGCAAAGCCCATTTCGTGGGTTACACACAACATGGTCATGCCTTCTTCTGCCAGTTCGACCATTACATCAAGCACTTCACGCACCATTTCTGGGTCGAGTGCAGAAGTCGGTTCATCAAACAGCATTACTTTAGGATTCATACAAAGAGAACGAGCAATCGCTACACGCTGCTGCTGACCACCAGAAAGCTGACCTGGGTATTTATCCGCTTGATCTGGGATCTTAACGCGCTCTAGGTACTGCATTGCGACGGCTTCAGCTTCTTCTTTCGGCATTTTCTTCACCCAGATAGGGGCAAGCGTACAGTTCTCTAACACTGTTAGGTGAGGGAAGAGATTGAAGTGCTGAAAACACATACCCACTTCACGACGAACCGCCTCAATGTTTTTCAGGTCTTCGGTAAGTTCAGTACCCGATACATAGATGCTGCCAGCTTGATGCTCTTCCAAACGGTTGATACAACGAATCATGGTTGACTTACCTGAACCTGAAGGGCCGCAGATAACGATTTTCTCGCCTTTCTTTACCTCTAGATTGATGTTCTTTAGTACGTGAAACTCACCATACCACTTATTCATGTCCTTCAACTGGATCATATAATCTTGTTGTTGCGTCATAATACGTCCTTGATCTTGATGAGTTATCGTTTGTGACCGGTATGAAGTTTGTTTTCAAGCCATATCGAGTAACGTGACATGCCAAAACAAAATACCCAAAACACTAACGCGACAAATACATAACTTTCGGTTGCGAAACCTAACCACTCAGGGTCGGTATTCGCGGCTTGTCCAATGCCCAGTACGTCAAACATACCGATAATAAGCACAAGACTGGTATCTTTAAACAGGCCTATGAACGTGTTCACGATTGAAGGGATAGTGATCTTCAGCGCCTGAGGCAAAATGATCAGTCCCATTTTCTTCCAGTAGCTAAGACCAAGAGCATCCGCCGCTTCATATTGTCCTTTCGGAATCGCTTGCAAGCCACCACGCACTACCTCCGCCATGTAGGCGGCACTGAACATAACCACACCTATTAGCGCACGGATCAGCTTGTCAGTTTCGGAGCCTTCCGCTAAAAACAGCGGTAGCATGACCGATGCCATAAACAGAACAGTAATGAGTGGAACACCACGCCACACTTCAATGTACACCGTACAGATACTGCGAATAATCGGCATATTTGAACGTCGACCAAGTGCTAACGCCACACCAATTGGTAGTGAAACCACGATACCAACAAGTGCGATGATCAACGTAACTAATAGACCACCCCATTTGTGGGTCTCAACGACTTCAAGACCAAATACGCCACCGTAAAGTAATGCGGCAATAATGAATGGATAAATGTTTACGAAGAACAACCAAATCCAAATGCGTTTCGGCGTTTTCTCGTAAGCGAGTAGCACTGTAAAGATCGCCAATGTGATGTAGAACAGGCGAGGGCGCCAGAGCTCAGCTTCTGGATAGAATCCATACATGAACTGTTCCCAGCGAACGCTGATGAATACCCAACAGGCTCCTTCGCGTGTACAGTCGTCTCTGGTTGCGCCAATCCAATCCGCATTAACGAACGCCCAATCGACGATATTCCAGAATGCTGAGAAGACGATGTAAGCGAGGATAAGCGTCACTATCGAGTTGATTGGTCCATTGAATAGATTTTTGCGTAGCCAACCTACGACACCAACCGTGTTTGCTGGGGGTGGGAGATCTGGCTGAAATTGATGTGTGCTCATATTATCTCTCCACCAGTGCAACTTTACGGTTGTACACGTTCATCAACGCCGAAGTGATCAAACTCAACGTCAAGTAAACCCCCATGGTCATCGCGATGATCTCAATCGCTTGCCCAGTTTGGTTCAAGGTGGTGCCAGCGAACACAGATACCAGATCTGGATAGCCAATCGCCATTGCTAGCGAAGAGTTCTTGGTCAGGTTCAAGTATTGGCTAGTAAGAGGGGGGATGATAATACGCAGCGCTTGTGGAATCACGACCAGCTTAAGCGTTTTTGTGCGGGGTAAACCAAGCGACATTGCCGCTTCTGTTTGACCATGACTCACAGCGTTAATACCAGAGCGAACAATTTCAGCAATGAACGACGCGGTATAGACACTCAACGCAAGTAGGAGTGCTGCAAGTTCTGGAATGATGCTGATGCCTCCACGGAAGTTAAAGCCTTTTAACTCTGGGTATTGCAATGAAATAGGCATTCCCGCTAAGAAGTAAACGACCAAAGGAAGCGCAATGACTAAGCCAAACACAATGCGACCCATCGGCGTTTGTTGACCCGTTAAGCGTTGCTTATTGTTCGCCCAAACGTTGATCAGAATACTTGCGATGATACCGATAATGAGTGCAGCGATAACAAAACTGCTTCCTGCTTCCATGACCGGTGCAGGGAGATACAAACCACGTACGTTCAAAAAGATAGCTTCACCAAGGCTCATACTTTGACGTGGTGATGGTAGGGCTTGAAGAACGGCGAAATACCAAAAGAAGATTTGCAGAAGTAGTGGAATATTTCGGAACGTTTCAATATAAACCGCGGCTAATCGACTCACCAACCAGTTGGAGGAGAGACGTGCGATACCCATAACAAAACCAATTACGGTTGCGAGAATAATACCGAGCACAGAAACCAGTGCGGTATTAAGAAGACCAACGACGAAAGTACGCCCATAAGAAAACGTTTCATCGTATTCGATAAGAGTCAGGCCGATCCCAAAGCCTGCTTCTTGATTAAGGAAACCAAAGCCTGTTGCAATACCCCGTGCTTCAAGATTGGTCAGTGCATTGTTGATGATTGTGTAGAAGAAAAATACCAATGCAGCTACGGCAATGATCTGGAAAAGAGCGGAGCGAAAAGCAGGATTGTAAATCAGGCTCTTACTTCCGCTTGGTTTGGACATCGTACTTGGCGATGTATCATTCGTCGGTTTCATACAGCGATAACCTCAAACCCTTATTTATACAGTTACTCACGAAAAAGGGCGGCATAAACCGCCCTGTGATAATCGTTGTATTAGCGGATTGGTGGCGCGTACATGAAGCCGCCTGCATTCCATAGTGCGTTTACACCACGAGAAATTTTAAGCGGTGAACCAGCACCAACTGTACGCTCGAAGCTTTCACCGTAGTTACCTACTTGCTTGATAACCTGGTAGCCCCAATCGTCACGGATGCCTAGACCTTTACCTTTCGGACCATCCACACCAAGAATACGTTTGATGTTTGGATCTTTCGATTTCAACATCTCATCAGCATTCTTAGAGCTAATGCCATACTCTTCCGCATTGACCATCGCAAATAGAGTCCACTTGGCAATGTTGAACCATTGGTCATCACCTTGACGTACCACTGGGCCTAGAGGCTCTTTAGAGATGATTTCAGGAAGAACAGTTGCAGAAGAAGGGTCTTTAAGGTTTAAACGCAGAGCATACAGACCAGATTGGTCCGTCGTCAGTACGTCACAGCGACCAGCATCAAAACCTTTAGAAGTTTGCGCAGCTGTATCAAATACGACGGGTTTGTATGCCATTCCTTGGTTGCGGAAGTAGTCCGCCAAGTTAAGCTCCGTTGTCGTACCTGACTGTACACACACTGATGCGCCATCAAGCTCTTTCGCACTTGATACACCAAGATCTTTCTTGACCATGAAACCTTGACCGTCATAGTAGTTCACGCCGACAAAGTTAAGACCAAGAGCTGTATCACGGTGTAGTGTCCAGGTGGTGTTACGTGAAAGCACATCGATTTCACCAGATTGAAGTGCAGTGAAACGTTCTTTCGCGGTTAGGGGTACATACTTAACTTTCGTTTTATCCCCAAGAACGGCTGCAGCCAGTGCTTGGCAATATTCTACGTCGATACCTTCCCATTCACCTTTTGAGTTAGGATTTGAGAAACCAGGTAGACCAGTACTAACGCCACAAGTAATAAAGCCTTGTTTTGTGACTTTGTCCAGAGTAGTGTCTGCTGCTTGAGCTGAAGTTGCCATCATTGCAGTAGAAGCCGCCACGACGGAAGCAAGAACTGTGAGTTTATTCGCCATTTGTATCCTTCCTGTATGATCCATGTTTAATCAGGAGCGACCTGATACAACGTGTCCAATTCGTTTGTGTTTTCGTCCTACGTGATTGATTTTAGAAGAAACGGCCATCGTCAAATCAATCAGTTAAAGCGTAGGAAAGGATTTGCTAATTCTCAAACATATAATTTAAAAAGAGTTTTGGAGAGAAGTCACAAAGCGCCTTGCGATTTAGAATGACGAAATGTTAATTGTTTGTAAATAGTGCAACTAATTGTTGGATTGGTGCATCAGAACAATCGGAAAAAGAAGGAATAAAACAGAAGGATAAAAGTTTGTTATTAAAAGTGTCATTAGTGTAGGGTGGCTATGTCAGCCGAAAATTTGAACAAATATTATTTGTGAAGTCGAAACAAGGTGAAGTGATTGCCCCATTTTTGGTAGCATGAATTTCGACAGTTATTTGAAGTGATCATGGATTGAAATGCGATATTTTCCTCTGTTCTTAGATTTAGTGAATAAACCAGTACTGGTTGTTGGTGGTGGTGAAGTAGCAAGCCGTAAAGTGGAGGCACTGCTTAAAGCAGGAGCGGATGTCACCATTGTCTCCCCAAGCCTTGTTGCTCTCCTCGATAAGCTTGCTCATGAGCAGCAAGTACATTGGATTCAACGCTTTTATTCAAGTGACCTTGTCACAAAGTCTTTTATTCAAGTGTGGGCAACCACAGACAACCCGGAATTGAATCACCAGGTTTATAAAGACGCGAAAGAGTTGGGCATCTTAGTTAACGTCGTTGATGACAAACCTTACTGTGATTTCATCACGCCTTCGATGATTAACCGCGGTCGTATTCAAATTGCCATCTCTAGTGGTGGTGCATCACCAGTACTGATTCGAAACATTCGTGAAAAACTAGAAGCAATCCTGCCACAAAACATGGGATTGATGGCTGAGTTTGCTAGTTCGAAACGTAACTCGATCAAAGAAGCACTTCCTAATGTCGATTTACGTCGCAAGTTTTGGGAGAACTATTTCTCGCATCCTGAAGTGGAAAATGCGCGCGACAATCGAGAGCTTGAAACCATCTATCAAGAAACCATGACCAAGCCGTTGGATGAGACAGGCAGTTGTACATGGATTCAGGTAGGTAAAGATGTGGAAATGTTACCTATCAAAGCTGTGCGTTATATGCAGCAAGCAGAGCTGGCACTTCACTCAACGAAATGCGAAGCGGATGTAATGGAGCTGGTGAGAAGAGATGCAGAACGTGAGTCATTCTCCAGTGCAACTGAGCTCTCCGACATGCTGAGAAAAGCCAAAGAGGAGATGCTTCGTGTATGTGTGTTCATTCCTCACGGAACAAGTGAGTTCTCGCTGCTGCAAGGGCAAGATTTAGTGATCTAATCTTCAAGGTCACTAGCATTAAACTCCTACAAAAACGCCGATGAGATTATCGCCGGCGTTTTTTATTCCACTCTTCTTATCTACCTACAAGGCGAATAGGAGAGCGCAATTAATCACGGAAGTTGTTGTACTGAAATGGGATACCCATCTCTGCTTCACGGATCGCTGCAATCGTCGCTTGTAAGTCGTCACGCTTCTTACCCGTTACGCGCACTTTGTCGCCTTGGATAGACGCTTGAACTTTAAGCTTCGCATCTTTGATTAGCTTAACTAGCTTTTTCGCAGTAGGCGTATCGATGCCTTGGCGGAAAGCGATGTTTTGGTGCCAGTTTTTACCCGTCGCTTCTGGATTTTTTGCATCCATAGCGTTCGCATCAATGTTACGCTTTGCCAAGTGGCTACGTAGGATGTCACGCATTTGCTTAAGCTGGAACTCGCCTTCTGCGGACACTTTTACATTTTCTTCTACTAGCTCAAAGCTCGCATTCACATTGCGGAAATCGAAACGAGTGGATAGTTCACGGTTAGCGTTATCAACCGCGTTACGTAGTTCAACGGTATCGATTTCTGAAACAATATCAAACGATGGCATGAAGATTCCTTGATTATCTTGTTATAGGGAAATTACTTACTGGATTTTACTGCTTCTGCCAGCATATCTAGCATAGTTACAGTATCATCCCAACTCAGACATGGGTCAGTGATAGATTGACCGTAAGTTAAGTTGTGAATATCAGTCATTGGCTGATTGCCTTCAATGATGAAGCTTTCCGCCATGATACCCGCAATGCGAGTGCTGCCTGATTTAATTTGGTCACAAATGTCTTGTGCAACTTCAATTTGCTTGCGGTGCTGTTTCTGACAGTTCGCATGGCTGAAGTCTACAATCAAACGTTGTGGCAAGTCGAACTCTGCCAGAGCTTCGCACGCTTGTTTAACAGACGTTTCATCAAAGTTAGGGCCTTTCTCACCACCACGAAGAATGATATGACCGTATGGGTTACCACTTGTGCGGTAAACCGTCATGCGACCATTCTTGTCTGGAGAGTAGAAGTAGTGTGATGCTTTTGACGCACGAATCGCGTCTATCGCGATTTTCACATTGCCGTTTGTACCGTTCTTAAAGCCAACTGGGCAAGACAGCGCAGAGGCCATTTCACGGTGGATTTGCGATTCTGTTGTACGAGCACCAATTGCGCCCCATGTGATCAGATCAGCAATGTACTGGCCTGTGATCATATCAAGAAACTCAGTAGCAGTCGCAAGCCCAAGCTTGTTGATATCCAGTAGCAGTTTGCGTGCTTTGTGAAGGCCAGCTTCAAGCGCGTATGAACCATCTAGGTTAGGGTCCGTGATTAGGCCTTTCCAACCAACAACGGTACGAGGTTTTTCAAAGTAAGTACGCATTACGATGAACAGTTCATCTTTGTACTTATCTTGAATGTTCGCAAGGCGAGTTGCGTAGTCAATTGCCGCTTCAGTGTCATGCACCGAACATGGGCCAACAATAGCAAGGATACGGTCATCCTCACCAGTTAAAATCTTCTCAATTTGACGACGAGATTGAGCGATACGGTCAGCGACGTCATCGGTAATTGGATGTACGCTACCTAGCTCTGCGGGTGTCGGCATCGGACCCAAAGGTTGGGTTCTCAATTCATCTGTTTTAATAGGCATGTTATAGTTTATTCTCTATTGCGAAGCGGTAAAGATAACGGAATTATAGTTAGGAATAAACCGTTTCACGGGATTCTTATCTAGTAAATACCGAAATGTATGTAATGCTGTGTCTATCATCAGTGATAGTTATGTATAAATGACAAAAATGTCCTTGGAGATCAATACATAGCCGTTTGAATTTATAACTAGTTTTTCTATTTGCTAACACGCAAATCTTGCAAAATACCTTGTAAAGCGGGCTACGGCGGAAGTTTCATATCCAGCTTTCATTGCTTGGCAAAAGAAACCGTTTGCGATTTTCTATACGGAGATCGATTTATCATTAACATTTCTTTGACATTTTTATTCTCCGTTGATTAACTGGTCTGACTAGTCTGGTAAGGAGACCAAGATGTTATCTGCTGTTCGACGTGCAAATCTTTACTTAAACCTTTTTGGTTTTTCCAAAGTCCCGCTCATTTGGTTATGTCGCCCAAAGATCTTGGCGATTGACGACCAACATGTAGAAGTCAAAATTCCACTGAGACGTAGAACGAAGAACCATCTTAATAGTATGTATTTTGGTGCGCTTGCTGTTGGTGCGGATGTCGCGGGTGGCTTTCTTGCCATGAGTAAGGCTCAAGAGCAGGGGGAACGCATTTCTTTGGCGTTTAAAGGCGTGTCGGCTGAGTTTTTAAAACGTCCGGAAGGGGATGTACACTTTGTTTGTCATGACGGTCCACTGATTGATGAAATGCTGCGAATGACACTAGAAACAGGCGAGCGTATTAATCGAGATGTTAAGATTACGGCGTTGTGTCCAAGCGTGAATGGTGAAGAACCAATGGCAGAATTTTCTCTAACACTTTCGATAAAAAAAGCAGCTCAAAAACAAGCTGCTTAATATCGTTTCCGATTTGATGGGTTTATACCAAGTCGATTTTCTCAATCGAAACAATCTTAGAGCGGTTTA
This sequence comes from Vibrio sp. D173a, assembly GCF_030248475.1. NCBI lineage: Bacteria > Pseudomonadati > Pseudomonadota > Gammaproteobacteria > Vibrionales > Vibrionaceae > Vibrio > Vibrio sp. D173a. The sequence goes on along the minus strand of NZ_JAHGAH010000189.1, from coordinate 13,355 downwards.
ATACCACCTTCCAGCGATAGTAAACGGGCTCATCGGTGTGGTTGTCTTCTTTGACAATCACATTAAGCAAATGGCGTTTCTCAACAGACTCTTTACTCACTTGTCCTTCATTTAAGCGATAAACACGGTTGGAGCTCTTGTCCATTAAACGAATAATCGGACGTAGACTCATATTCAATGTCTCACGAGTTTGCTCGTAACCGCTTAAGAACAAAGACGTCGCCATCTCAGTCTTAGAATGGTAGTGAAGAATTTGCTCTTCACGCTGGACGACTCGTTTCTTACGAATGTTTTGAATGCGGTCAGGTAAGCTTGAAAGCGAACGGTAATCTAGCCATTCCAACTTACGGCCAACGACTTTCTTCGTCGTCGGATCCATGTACTTCTTCCGCCACTTTGGCTTCCCTTTACGAATCCAACGCCACATTGCGTCACGCAAGTCATCTTTAAAGATTTCACGTAGGGCATAAATAAAGGACATCGCGATAATGAAAGACGCAGAGATCTCACCTAAATAGTCTCGTGCCAAAATCACGGTACTCGTGACTACGACCATCACTAAACCTGTCGCGATGCCTTTGATTGCACGCTTAATGTTGTTACCCATCGATATAGTGTTTTCACGTAGGACGATAGGGTGCTCAATCAAACGTCTTAACAAACGCATCTTGTTTGACAGGCGTGTCACGTCATCCACAACGCTTGTCGAGTTGTAGTCATTTAACTTACGGTGCGCTTGCTCTTTCTCGCATAATGTAATCAAACGATCTTTAATTGTGCTGTAATCGCCCTCGCGAGGAAGGTGAGCCACGAGAGATAGGAATCTCTGCTCGGTGTACCAAGACAGATAGTTGTCGATATTAACATAGTAACGCTTGAGGCTCTCTTCATAAGGGATCGAACGACGCAGACGTTTAAGGATATCAAGCGTTAGCTCAATCACCTCATCGACTTCTTCTGCCGTAACACTGTCATTCTCGTGTTTGTTTAGCGCTGCTACGGCTCTGTCAAGTGCTATAACGTATTGATAAGCAAACAAACTCAAACTTACACGATATTGGCGATTGGACAGATGACCACGTTTGGCGAGACGGCTGTGTACCAGAGGCAGCAGTACTTCCGTACTGTAGTAAGAGCGTTTTTGTGTGATCGAAGTATAGTAGTACTCGGGCTCACTAATGATGTCGGAATTTAACCCCAACTCACCAGGGACAAAAATATAGATATCAAGGTCGAGCGTTTTACTCTTTGCCAATGCGTGGCTGATTTTTAAAGTTACCGAGTCTTGTTTGTCGACAGTGACCAAGGAAGGCTCCTGATTTTGCTAAAGCATCCTATACCCATAAGCGTCCGTTAATTGCATTAACTTAAGTTCGGACTAGGATAAATTGTTGAACGATCAAAGCATAACAGAGAGGTTCGCTTTTCTCTCTGATTTTCTTGTTAGTTTGGGTATAATTCCCTGTAAATTTAAAAAGAGACAAATTCAATGATTAAAATTGGTCAAATTAACAGCTTAGAAGTCATTAAAACGGCTGATTTTGGCGTATTTCTGGATGGTGAAGATTACGGTTCTGTACTGCTGCCTAACAAATATGTTCCAGAAGGCACTGAGCTAGGTGCTCATCTTGACGTATTTCTTTACTTCGATTCAGAAAGCCAGCTAGCTGCGACCATTGATAAGCCTATCGCTCAAGTCGGCGAATGGGGTCTAATGAAAATCGAAGGCATCAACAAAACGGGTGCGTTCGTAAACTGGGGTATTAAAGAAAAAGATCTTTTGATCCCCTTCAGTGAGCAACGTGCACGCTTTACTGCTGGCCAAAACATTCTGGTTTACGTTTACACAGATAAAGCCTCTGGCCGTATCGTAGGTACAACGAAGTTCAACAAATGGCTTGATAAAACGCCAGCTAACTACGAAGTGAACGAACAAGTTGATCTAATTATCGCGGAGCGCAGCCAACTTGGTTACAAGGCTATTGTGAACGGTGAACATTGGGGCATGATCTTCCCATCAGACGTATTCGGTAAATTGTTTATCGGCAAGAAACTGAAAGGTTACATCAAGCAAGTTCGTGAAGACGGTAAGATTGACTTAGCGCTACAAAAAGTCGGCGTTGCGAAGATGGATGATCTTTCGAGTAAAGTGATTGAACTCCTAGAGAAGAAGGGCGGTTTCTTGCCTCTTAACGATAAATCTTCACCAGAAGCGATCTTTGAAACGTTCCGCACAAGTAAAGGTACTTACAAAAAGACCATCGGCGGTCTATACAAAGCGGGTAAGATCGTTATCGAGAAAGACGGCATTCGTCTGGCCTAATCTCTTATTAAAGCTTAAAGGCCGTCTTGGCTGGTGGTTCGAGGTTAAGTGAATGACATTTGGACTTTCCTTTTAGAAAGTGTCAGCCAAAAAAAATGGCCCAAACTCGTCCTTATTTTGGGCCTAGGGGAAACGGCTCTTTTAAGAGCCTGCGCTAAACGTTGTGACCAACACATATTGCTGGCTAAACATAGAGAGAAATGCCGTTTCAAAGCGATGCTTTGCTACATCCAGTTTAGTACAGGGCACTCGGATCGCTAGTGAACCCAGTTCCAATCATGCTTTAGAACCAAAAAGCCATCGTAAATACGATGGCTTTTCATTTATTTATAGCGTATCACTTTGCTACTAAAATAAGTTCTTATCACGCACAAGTTCACGTGGCAGACCGTTTTTAATTCGGTTGCTTACCCATTTCCCAAGACCAATGATCGCACCTTCGTACTTAACGAACACTTCGCCTTTACCTGTCTTCATATCTGCTGGAATGTTTTGTGGGCGAACATCGCGACCCATGTACCACTCGCGCGCTTCTTCAATCGTTAACTCAATAGCATTTTTCTCATCACCGGTAGCTAGAGCCGTTGCGACTTGGTGTTGCCAGCGGTAACCGTTCTTGTGTGCTTCAGCAATTTTGATACCCATACGAGAGAAACGCAGTTCACCAATCATTGGCTCTAGCGCGTCAGGGAAAAGCCAAACATCTTTCTCGCGAATCCAAACTGTGCTGTCTTCAGGCACTTTGATATCCATCGTATTGTGTAGCTGTTTAGCAATCTCTGCTGACTCTTTGTTTGACGCTTTCGAAAATGGGAATTTACCCATGCGCTTTTTCACTTTCGGCGCTTCAACTGCGGTAAGTTTACGAATGCGGGCGACGAAGAAGCCCTCACAGTCATAAACTTGGGGGAAGATATGCAAGAAACCTTCTTCAGTTAACGCCGCTTCTGCATTTTCAAACAGATCTTTTAAGCTTTCGAATTCAACCGCGTCACCAAATGTCTCTTTAAGGTGATGGCAAACCTGTTGGTTCTCTTCGGTACTCAGCGTGCAGGTTGAATAAACCATAACGCCGCCAGGTTTTAGAGCATGGAACGCACTTTCAATCAGATCTTTCTGCGTATCTGCAATCTCAACAACCGACGATTGCGTCCAGTTCTTCATTGCATCTTCGTCTTTACGAACGGTACCTTCCCCTGAACATGGCGCGTCGAGTAAAACAGCATCAAACTGTTCCGGTAACCAACCGCCAAATACGCGACCATCGAAGTTGCTTAATGCTGCATTACGTACACCACAACGTTCAATGTTAGCGTGTAGCACTTTTACACGACTTGCTGCGTATTCGTTCGCTACCAACACGCCTTCGTTATTCATAAGCGCAGCGATTTGAGTCGTTTTTGAACCGGGCGCAGCTGCGGTATCAAGAACGGCATCGTACGACTCGTCATTCATAAACAAAGCCGATACCGGCATCATTGAGCTGGCTTCTTGAATGTAAAATAGCCCTGACATGTGTTCAGCAGTATTACCAAGTGGCACAACCGACTCATCCGCTTCGATCCAAAAACCCGTATTACACCAAGGTACAGGTGAAAGCTTCCAACCTTTTGCTTCAGCACGTTCGAGAAACGCTTCTACGCTAATCTTGAGCGTATTAACACGAATACTTTTGCGCAGTGGCTTTTGGCATGACGCGATAAAGTCTTCCATGTTGAGGTGAGCAGGGAGGATAGTTTGGATTTTTTCCAGAAAAGCTTCTGGGATGTAAACATTAGGATGCAAAGTGAAATCTCGATTGCAGAATTTGCTGCAAATAATATACGAAAGCGGGTCAGAAACGAATAGTCACATAAGAGTGAGTAATAAAAAAGAGCAGCGTTTGCTGCTCTTTACGACGTTAGTGTTGCCTTAACGCGCTATGGTTTGGGAATTGCAGTGCGCCATTGAGTCCAACTTTCTTCAGCTTGAGGGTACAAGTAGAAAGATTGCCCTGTTTTTGCCGCTGGTGGAATTTGCGATTGTTCTGGTGTCGAGAAAGCAATGCCGCCACGGACTAAGCTGTCAAATGTGCCTGCTTTGATGTTCGCGCCACCTAGGCCAATAGAAACATCCACACCTGAGACGTTCCAGAACACACTGTTTTGACGAACAAGGTAAGCATACTCAGATTTGACCTCGATCCTCGTAACGACGCGATCAGCAAATTCACCCAAGCTGACTTTAGTTACGCTGCCTACCTCCATCTGTCGGTATAAGATAGGGGTACCAACTTGGACGGAGCCACGTTGTTCACTTTGTAGTGTGAAGGATACGCCTGGTTCCGCTTGCTCGCCCTTAGCCAAATCAAACTTGAATTTCGCTGAACCTATACCTGGTTCTACGCTAATGGTTTTTGATACCAGCGCACCTAAATTCTTAACTCCGCCTAGGCCAATCTCAGGTTCTGTTAGCCAAAAATGTGACCCAGTAACGGCGATGTTATTGACATATTCAGGAAGAATGCGGGCGGTGACTTCAACCATTTCACGCTGAAAGTTCGGCACCACCATTGTGACTTCACCGACTTTAACGCCTTGATATTTAATCGGCATACCTTTGGTCACTTCTTGGCTACCATCGGTTTCCAGCGCTATTACACGGCCAAACTTACGAGCTTGATTTTGGTCGTTGTAAAGCTTCCAACGTTGGCCAACTTTATTTTCGATGCCCGGGATAGAATCGAAAGCAATGCCGCCCTTAATTAATGTCTTGAGAGGATGCGCTTTAACACTGATGCCAGATAAAGATGCATCTATTTCTACGCCAGAGCGGTTCCAAAATACCGTTTGTGTGGTTAGCAGATGAGCATAACGATTTTCAATTGTTGCTTTGACAACAACACCGCCGTCCACCAAGTTGAAGTCAGAGATGCTGCCAACTGGCAAGTTACGATAGAGCAGAGGGCTACCTTTGGAAATAGGAGGAAGCTCACTGGCGAACAGGCTCAATGTTTTCGAGCCTGTTTGGTTATATTGGGCCAATTCTGCCAACGAAGCGCTTTGGAACAGTTGGTACTCTTTCTGAATACTCTCTTGCCCTTCGCTAACAAAGCTAATTGAGCCAGTAAGAAGCTGCTTCGCAGGAGGAACCGTAACACTCAAACCTGATTCTGTAAGTTCTGCAGAAGCGCTGCCAGTAACATAAAAACGGTTATTCGATTTGATCAGGTGCTTGTATTCGTTATCAATCAAAACATCCATAAACACTTCATGTTTTGCTGCCTGCGCTTTTGCTTCATCAAGCAGGCCGACTTTAATGATTGAACCTACCACGATGCCTTTATAAAGCACGTTTGCACCGCTATCCAAACCGAAGGAATTGTCAGACACAAGACGAATTGCAATCGACTTCTGTTGTTGCTGATCAAAAACGTTCTGACGAATAGCAGTAAATCGACGAGCGCGTTCACCTTTACCCGGAACAATGGTCAAGAAATTGCCGCGAACAAGGTTTGCGATATTTTCTACGCCAGATAGAGAAACTTTTGCCTCTTCAAGAACAAAACGCGTTCCTGAAGTCAGCATGTCGCTAAAGGCTGGTTGAATAGCAGCGGATGCCAAAATGACTTCACGACCTTCAGAAAGGTTTAAGTCTGTGATTTGTCCGACTTCGATGCCGCGGTACATAATAGGTGCGCCTTCGCCGCTGATTTTGTTGTCATCAGGAAGCGCGATTTTGATCGGGATCCCTCGACCAGCGGTTTTAAGGTCTTTATAAAGGCGGAACTCCGTATTCTCTTTCACCGGTTCGCCATCGTCAGGCGAGTCTACCGCGATAGCACCGCCCAGTAGGGCACTCATGCTTTCAAGACGAACATCAACACCGTCAAAGCCGATGTTGGCACCAATGCCACTGACATTCCAAAAACGACTGTGACTGTTGATCAGGTACTGGTATTGCTCTTGGATGTTGGCTTGGATGGTGATGGATTTCGCATCTTCGTTGAGCTGGTAGCTGAATACCTCACCAATTGGGATCTTTTTGTAGACGATTTGCGAACCAATCGAAACGCCACCCAAGTCTTGGCTCTTCAATTTAATGTTCAGGCCTTGTGTCACACGTAGGTCAGTAGGTGCTGATTCAAGTGCGGTGAAGGTCGTTTCAAACTTTTTACCGTCGCCTGGCTGAATAGAAATGTAGTTACCAGATACAAGTGCATCAAGACCAGACACGCCAGTTAAGCTGGCTGTAGGCTTAACCAACCAAAATCGCGTTTTGTCGTTGAGCAATTTAGCCGCCTCTGGGTAGATGTCTGCATCCACATAAATGCTGCCCAAATCTTCGGATAGGTTGATATCTCGCACCATACCCACTTCTAAACCCTGATAGCGAATGGTGGTTCGTCCTGCGACTAAACCTGCTGCATCGGAGAAATAGATTTGCACACGTTGTCCCGCATCATGAATCGATTTCATTACGAGCCATCCGGCTAATACCATGGTCAAAATCGGTAATAGCCAAAGGGGAGATATACCTTTACTCCTCTTTACATCTGGCACGTATGACGTTTGAGAACTGTTCTGATCACTCATTAATTGACTCTTTTTCTGATTGTGTTTGGGCTTGGTCCCAAATAAGCCTTGGATCAATGCTCTCCGCCGCGAGCATTGTAAGTACGACCACGACACCGAACGCTACTGCACCATACCCCGGTGTAAAGTCGAGAATCTGTCCACGATCGACCAATGTCATCATGATAGAGATAACAAACAAATCCATCACGGACCATTTACCGATCCACTTTACTGCAAAATAAACCATCATTCGCTGTCTTCTATACACCGAACGTTTGAACTTGATACATAGCAAGATGTAAGTAAGGCCGAGAATCTTAGCGACAGGCACCACGATACTGGCAACAAAAATGATGATCGCGATGCCGTACATGCCATTTTTAACCAAACCCGCAACGCCCGAGAAAATGGTGTCCTCTAAACGTTTGCCATTGGTGAGCAAAATCGAAATCGGAATCAAGTTAGCAGGGAAGATTGCAATCGTCGCGGCGATTAAGTACGCCCACGTCTTTTGGATTGAATTCGGTTGGCGATGATACAGCTCGTGGTGGCAGCGATGGCAATTTCCCCCCTCAGGCTGCGATAGATGGCATTCATGGCAGTGCACATCTTTGTGTTCAAAGTCATAACTGGTTTCAGGTTGCCAAGCTTCCCAATAACGACGAACGCTAATACGAGATATTAGTAAAACAGTAAAAACTTGCAGTAGCACTAGGCCAATCAACCCAGGCCCAACAAAAATATCGGAGTAATCTTGGAGTTTGAAGCAAGAGATCGCGATGCTCACAAGAAAGACATCCAGCATCACCCAATGCTTAAGATGCTGAATCAACCAAAGTGATACGCGCAAACCTTTAAACCACCGTTTGTGTAGCGACCAATGGGCCGTAACAACAGAACTGCAAACGATGAGTGGGGCGAGTGAGCTACAAAATAGGATAAGAATAGAAAGAAGAACAAAGCCTTCTTGAAAAAGTGTGATCATTCCTGAAGGCAATGTTGCTGGAATCATCACACCAAACAGACGAATACTGATGAAATTAAAAAAGTGCGAAGGAATAAAAAGCAGAATACAGGTCACTGCAATAGCAAGATTACCTGACAGGCTAGGGCTACCGCCGCGGTATAGTTGTGTACCACAACGTGGGCAGTATGCATTTTTACCGTTAGGCAAATCGACGATATCGACAGGCAATTCGCAACCTTGACATAAGCGGACGCTGCTCGGTTGCATGGCGTGTTTAGACAGAGAGGTCACAACGACCTCTCTAAAAAGAATGGGTTAAGCGTGGGACTGAATGCCCCCGTACAAGGTTTGATATAAGCCTTCTTGCTCAACGAGCTCACCATGTGTTCCTGTTTGCGTCACTCTTCCGTCTTCAAGCACATAAATCAAATCCGCTTGCTTCACCGCAGATAAGCGGTGGGCGACGATAAGCGTGGTTCTTCCACGTAAGAATTCAGTTAACGCCTTGTGCAATGCCGCTTCGGTAGCGGTATCTAATGCCGACGTTGCCTCATCTAGGATAACAAATTGTGGGTTACTCAGCACCATACGCGCAATCGCTAAGCGCTGGCGCTGACCGCCGGATAGGCGAATACCATTGCGACCAATTTGAGTATCCAAACCATGGTTAAGTTGAGAAATGACATCTTGCAGCTGTGCAACTTCTAGCGCTCGCCACAGTGACATTTCATCAAAGTCACCACCAAGGGTGAGATTATGCCTCAAGGTGTCATTAAATAGTATAGGTTGTTGTAAAACAACGGCAATCTTGTCGCGTATTACTTCAAAACTGATGTCCTCCGTCAGTTCATCATTAAAACGGATAGAACCTGCGTTCTGACGGTAAACCCCGATCAAGAGCTGGATAAGCGTCGATTTACCGCCGCCACTGGCGCCAACTAAGGCCACCTTCTTACCAGCAGGAATATGCAAAGAAAGATCGTCCAGTACTTTATGTTCATTGTTGTATGAAAAATCAACATGTTCAATTTTTACATCAACTTCTCGATTATCTTTGAAAGGATTTACTTTCGAGACAGGTCTATGTTCTTCCTCTAACTCGAGTAGGTCATTGATGCGTTTAAGCGCCGCTTTTGCGCTGTACCAAGAGAATTGGATGCCCAAAAGTTCTTGAACAGGAGACAACATAAACCAAAGGTAACCAAACACCGCAAAGATTTGACCAATGGTGAGATCGCTGAACATCACCATTAACATTGCGACAGCGCGAAACAATTCGAAGCCGATTAAGAAAAGGAGAAAAGAAACACGTCCAGCGGCTTCTGATTGCCATGCGTATTTGTCAGCGTCGATACGAACTTGATCAGCGCTGCCTTTCAGTTGTTGAAGGAACTCTCTTTCTTTATTAGCTGCACGCAGTTGATAGATGCCGTCAAGCGTTTCAACTAGGCGGTTTTGGAAAATCTCGAACGAGTGGTTTTCTTTACGTTTTAGGTGCTTAACCATACTTCCCAGCTTTCGCGAGAAGTAGATGACAATAGGATTAACCAAGAGGATAAAAAGACCGAGCCTCCAATCGAGCCAAAGTAGCACGATTGCCGTACCAATAACGGTTAGAAAGCTGATAACGAATTTTGCTAATGTAGAACCAATAAATTTATCAATGGTCTCGATGTCAGTGATAAGGTGTGCGTTAATGCCTCCGCTTCCTTTGGTTTCGTATTGTCGAATGCTAATACGTCCAAGTTTGTCGATCATCTTACTGCGCATTTCAAAGGTGATGGTCTTTGAAACGAGGGTGAATTGTCGACTTTGAAGAATATTCAGTCCTTGGCTAGCGGCTCTCATCAGCACAACCAAGAACAGAGTAAAAAAGATATAACCCGTAGGTGTATGCCACGCTTCTCGTAAAACCGAGTTCATCGCCGCAAGGCCGGATGCCGGTTTGTCTAATAAGACTTCATCTACCATAAGAGGCATAAGAAGAGGGATTGGCACACTAATCAAGGTTGCAAGTACGGCTATCAAGTTCGCTAGAATCAGCTTGGACTTGTGCTTTTTCACTTGTGTTATCAACCAAGAACGGCTAATAGTGTCGTTTTTCGGATTCATTGTAATTGAGAATAAGTCCTATTAAAAAGTAGGGCTGCATTGTAACGCCATACCATAAGAATGGAAGCCTAAATAAAAAGTAGGAAGTTAATATGAACATAGAACAATACCAAAGACTTACCAAGCAAGCTGTTGCGCTTATCGAATCAGAAAAAGACTACATCGCAAACCTTGCTAACATCAGCGCGCTTCTATTTATGGAACTAGAAAACCTAAACTGGGCCGGTTTTTACCTAACAAAAGGGGATGAATTGGTGCTTGGTCCTTTCCAAGGTAAGCCTGCTTGCGTTCGAATCCCAATGGGAAGAGGTGTCTGCGGCACTGCTGCACAAACTAACAGCGTACAAAGAGTATACGACGTGCACGAGTTTGAAGGTCATATTGCTTGTGATGCAGCAAGTAACTCAGAAATTGTTATTCCTTTTACTATCAATGGGGAAGTGGCTGGAGTATTGGATATCGACAGTCCAAATATCGGTCGATTCAATGAAATTGATGAAGAAGGTCTCACTTATTTTATGGCTGAAGTAGAAAAGCTGCTTAATTCGCACGCTAACGACGCATAAATTCGCCTTCGAGTGTGGTTTTTCCTTGGCATGTCACTATAATACGAGAATATTTTTTCTTAATGCTTCGCGGAAATCCGCTCAAACCAGGAACCCTCATGACTGAAAAGTTAAAAAACAGCAAAGAAGTTATCGCATACATTGCTGAATGTTTCCCTAAGTGCTTTACTTTAGAAGGTGAAGCAAAGCCTCTGAAAATTGGTATTTTTCAAGATCTTGCGGAACGTCTAAATGAAGACGAAAAAGTAAGCAAAACTCAGCTTCGTGCAGCGTTAAGACAGTACACTTCATCATGGCGTTACCTACACGGTGTAAAACCAGGTGCGGTACGTGTTGACCTAGATGGCAACCCATGTGGTGAGCTAGAAGAAGAACACGTAGAACACGCTAAAGCGACACTTGCTGAAAGCAAAGCGAAGGTTCAAGCTCGTCGTAAAGAGCAAGCTCAAAAAGCTCGCGAAGAGGGTAAGGCGAAAGCAAAACCTGCGGCTAAGAAGCCACAACAGCCTCGTCGTGCTAACAAACCAAAAGTACAAAAAGAAAGTAAGCCTGTAGAAACACGCGCACTAAACGCTGACGAAATCACAATCGGCAACGCAGTTAACGTGAATATGGGCAAAGGAAACATGGCAGCGACCATTGTTGAAGTCAATAAGGATGATGTACGTGTTCAACTTGCTAACGGCCTACAAATGGTTGTGAAAGCGGAGCACTTGCGCGCATAAGGGAGATACTCCTACGCATGAATTGCCGTTCAAAAGTGACACTGATTGCTGCTAGCTTCTGGCTAGCAGCATCAGCTCAGGCTCTAGAAGCCAAACTAAACAAAGATGATTTGCCCGTTCTTGCACCTGAAGTTCAGCATGAAACAGCCAGCAAACGAGTAACTTCTCGATTTACCCGCTCTCATTATAAGCACTTCAATCTTAACGATGATTTCTCCAAAGCGATCTTTGAACGCTACGTAGAAATGCTTGATTACAATAGAAATATTTTTACTCAAGCCGATATCGACTCTTTTAAAGATTGGTCAATCAGCCTTGATGATCAGCTTAAAGCTGGTAACAACAAGATTGCTTTTGATGTTTATAACCTTTCGATGCAGAAGCGTTTTGACCGTTTTGCTTACGCGTTGACTCTACTCGATAAAGAAATCAAGTTTGATACTGATGAATTTATTGAATTAGATCGTTCCGAGGCTGCATGGCCAAAAGACGAAGCAGAGTTAAACGAATTATGGCGTAAACGCGTTAAGTACGATGCTCTTAACCTTAAAATGACTGGCAAAGAGTGGCCAGAAATCAAAGAGGTTTTAGAGAAGCGTTACAACAACGCGATGAAACGTATCACGCAAACTCGCAACGAAGACGCTTTCCAACTTTACATGAATGCTTTCGCTCGTGAAGTTGATCCGCACACTAGCTACTTATCTCCTCGAAATGCCGAACAATTCCAATCAGAGATGAACCTCTCTCTTGAAGGTATTGGTGCCGTGCTTCAAATGACTGATGACTACACTGTGATCCGTTCTTTGGTCGCGGGTGGCCCTGCATCTAAGAGTAAACAGCTAGGAGAGGGTGACCGCATTATTGGTGTTGGCCAAGATGGCGAAGAAGTTGTTGATGTAATCGGTTGGCGTCTTGATGATGTGGTTCAGCTAATTAAAGGCCCTAAGGGAACGAAAGTGAACCTGCAAGTCTTGCCTGAGGGCAAAGATGCGAAGAGTTACGTTGTCACAATTGTCCGTGACAAAGTTCGCTTAGAAGACCGCGCGGTTAAATCTGAGATCATCGAAAAAAACGGTAAGAAGATTGGTGTACTTGAAGTGCCGAGCTTCTATGTCGGTCTTTCGAAAGATACAGATAAACTGCTGTCTGAACTGAAAACCAAGAACGTTGATGGTGTCATCGTTGATCTACGTAACAACGGTGGTGGTGCACTAACAGAGGCAACCGCGCTAACGGGTCTCTTCATTAAAGAAGGTCCGGTTGTTCAAGTTCGTGATAGTTACGGTCGTATCAAAGTGAATGCGGATACTGATGGTCAAGTAAGCTACGATGGCCCACTGACGGTATTAATCAATCGCTACAGTGCTTCAGCGTCTGAGATTTTTGCGGCGGCAATGCAGGATTACAACCGTGCGATTATCCTTGGTGAAAACTCTTTCGGTAAGGGTACCGTTCAGCAGCACCGTTCATTGAACCATATCTACGATCTTTTTGATAAAGAGCTTGGCTATGTTCAATACACGATTCAAAAGTTCTACCGCATTGATGGTGGTAGTACGCAAAACCGTGGTGTAGCACCAGACATCGCTTACCCAACTCCGGTTGAACCAAGCGAAACGGGCGAGAGTGTTGAAGACAATGCCCTGCCTTGGGATAGTATTGATAAAGCAAAGTATCAAACGTTCCCAAGCAATGACGCACTTGTTACTAAGCTAACTGAGCTTCATAACAAACGCATCGCTGATGAAATGGAATTTCGTTTCATCAGTGAAGATATCGAAAAGTACCGTAAAGAGAAAGACGATAACTTATTGTCTCTTAACGAGAAAGTTCGCGAAGATGAATCAGATAAAGCGGAAGCTCTACGTCTAGAACGCATTAATGAACGTCAATCTTCAATGAATAAAGAACCATTCAAGACACTAGACGATGTGCCGAAAGACTACGAAGCGCCGGATGTTTATCTGGATGAATCAGTAGCGGTTATGGTTGATATGCTGAAGAACTAAAAATTCAGTCAGAACGACTAACAATTCTGTGAATCATGAGCGAGTCATAATGACTCGCTCTTTTTTTATGTGTTTAAAACGTCTGTTGAATGTA
>NZ_JAHGAH010000188.1:0-16056 GCF_030248475.1 Vibrio sp. D173a | reverse complement strand
TTTATGGAGCGCTTACGCTAAGATTCACCCTCACCTTGTAAGAAACAACAAAGCCCCGAAATTTCGGGGCTTTGTTTTGTGAGTGAGGCAGCAGACTTAAAGCCTCAAACGTTTGATTTATAAGAACACATTGAGCATGCAATCAAAAAAGTATTACCATAGGTATTACTTCACGCATTTCTTAAAGTACTTTGCTGGTAACATTTACCTCACACTATAAATAGACTCACGAAACACTGAAGGAAAATTATTCAGTTCAGGCTCGATGACACCTCGATGAACTTCAGCTAACCTCTTACCAAATTCAGACACATCTGCACCAGACTTAACTAGTCTATCTGATACCATCGAAGCTACAGCCCTGTCAGCCAAACCAATAGCATACAACTCCTTCGCTAACTGGTCTGACAGCCCAATACGTAAAGATAACTGTAGGTTATGTACGGAATCAGCTAGCAATTGGTTTCCAAATAAGCTCTCGATTAAGTCGGCACAAGCACCAACTATCAACATAGCTTCGTATCCCAATGCACCATCACAAATGTCAGTGATATTTTCAATTTTCAACTTTCTTTGCTGGCTACCAGCTCTAAATTTAAAATCATCTCTATTGGCTTGCAATAAAATTTCATTGTAGGAAACACCAGAACACCATTGTTTAGCAACAAGCAGTGGTGCATTTTCACCGATAAGCTTACCCAGGCTATTATTCATACCTAAGTTTTCTATAACAGGCCAGAGAGACTCCAACGTACCTAAAACACCCGAGTCTTCATCTAAAGCCTCTATGTTATCCACTAGCCAACCTTCAAGAAACTGTAGTTCATTGATACCCAAAAGAGCTTTACCAAAGCATGGGCGCTTTTCGACTTCAATTTGCTTTACTCGCTCCGCTACCATCTTAAAAACTTGTACTAGTTTTTCTTTTTCTGTATCAGAAGCAAGGTTATAAGCAAATGTTCCATAGCAAAGTTCAATCAAAGCCTCACCATCAAGCATCTCATCGCTAACGAGGTTAGCAAGCAGATAGCTTTCAAGACTTGATGTGGACCCTTATAAATATAAAAAAGGTAAACTGAATATCGGCAGTAAGCTGTATGAATGGGCGGACGATATCGCGGATCATGCAAAATCAAGAGTTATCAAATTGGATGAAATTAGAATAACCCAAAAAGCGCCTGCCGAGATTAAAGAAATGGTAGAAAAAGCACCAGTTAAAACACTATTGCATTTAGCGGGAGAAGCCCTAGATAAAGGCTTTGCTGCTTGGTCATTCTATGCCAATGTCGATGCTATCCAGAGCATTGTATCACAAAGCGATTATGAAAAAGCAGACCCTGTCAATGACGCTGGGTCGGTTTATAGAGTCTTCGCATTAACAGGATATATGACGGCAATTAGCGTAGACACGGCAACTTTGGCCCATGGTACACTCAAAATTACCAATAAAGCACTTCCGAGGGTGAGCGGAAAGCTCACTGCCAAGGTTGGTCCAAACTTAAAAATTTATGAAAATCGATTAGGGAGTACACTAACTGCAACAGTAATGAAACGGCTGATTTTTGCTGCAAATATGGCAGTATCAATTACCAATGCCATGTCTGCGTACCGTCATTACCGCTCCGGTAATCAAGGGGCTGCTATCGGTCATGGGATGCAAGTCGCAGCTAGTTTCTACCTTGGATTGGCCGTGTACGTCACTGTGTTAGCGAACCCCGTAGCTCTTACCATCGCATTTGCTACTCTCGTTTCGGGAGTGTTTATTGCTGATCATTATACTAAATCCAATTTTGAAAACTTGCTGTACAGTTGTTTTTGGGGGAACAGTGAAACTTATCCATTCTGGGCTGAGTTTGCTGATAGTGACTCAGTAATCAATCCAGACGTAAAAGTGAAGTATTATCTTGATGCTAAAAATAGACATTTAACACCATACTTTGATGCTGCACTACGTATTGAATCTCAAGAGTTTTTTAATTATTTCTATATGCCGACACTAAACATTACAGACCGCAGTATTAAGCCATACAATGGGCCGTCCAGAACAATGTTGACCTATGAGTTTGTTTTACCTGAATTTGTCAAAGGGGAGTCACAACTCTACGGTACGGTGTATACCGATTTGAAACAAAAGTCATACCCACTTTCGCAAAAGCCTGAGCCAGATGAAATAGCAACACAAGCACTTAAGCAGGCCGTTACCGCCGCTATAAATAGCATTACGAGGGATGACTTTAAACAAAATGGGTTGCATTTGACTGTGCATATTGAATTCGATCAACCAGTCACTCTATTTTGGTCATATGAACCTAAAGTAGGACTCGTTGTGCCTCAGCGCTCATTAAGTGGCGGTACAATAACAAACACCAAACTCATTGGTATGAAAGACGAACAACCAAACGAGACACCTTGGGGAAAATAGATGAAACGTCAGAAAATGGGGATATTTACAAAGTTTGCTCAGCCTTTTTCTAAGTGGTGGGAAAAGTTTCGAGCAGAGGTGACCGTTGTCCCAATGGAAGATCCATTGGAACCAATCATGTCTGTCAATGATGACACTTTAACCATCCGAACTGGCTTCCATAGCCGAAGAAACACAATCGGCTTACCTTTGCTGTTCACGGCAATCTTTAGTACCTATTTATGGCTTGGTGTAGTTCCTAATTTGGAACGACAAAAAGAGTTAGCGATTGAAAATATTGAGTATTTCCAAAATGAGAAAGCTCAAAGGGAAGAGTGGCTTCTCGAAGCTAAAAAGGAAAATAATGCAGAGGACGTGAAATACTATTTAGGTAGAGTGAAAGACTATAGCCAGTTGATAAAAAGTTATATGGTTTACATAGAAAAGAATGGCGATCCAACCATATTTACCTATCTAGAGAGTAAGTATCGACAAGGCGATTTGTTATGGACACTTTTTGGCTTTCTGATGTTAGGTATCAGCGCGATTTCTGCCGCTTGCTTTTTGGGATTATCTTTTATAAAGCCTAGAGATGCAGAGATTTACTTTGATCGTAACCGCGGTATTGTCTATACATGGCGTTGGGGACGTATTGGAGCAGCTCGCTTTGAAGATATCGGAATTAAAGAAAACATGATGGGGTTGAGTATCTATCTTCAGTTCGAGAACAAGAAGCAAGGTGGCTTCTGGCCTCGTGCGGTTTGGGGGATCGATGCAGATAAGCTTATTTTCCACAAAGAAGAAGACCTCAGTTACCTACTGGCTCAATTGTTGGCTTTCATGGAAAATGGAAAAGAAGCCGTAATTACTGGCGAATCATTTCAGCGCAAGCCTGCACGATTTTTTCTATTCGATGATATGAAGCCCAAGAACTTTGAGCAGCGATTAGAGCAAGTGCTTGAGGCAAGTCACAACTTAGTCGAGCTCTACGAAAAAAATGTTATTAAACCGTTAGCGATGTAAAGACATTTTTTGAGGCCTGATGGTGTGTGAGGAAATAAATGAATCGCGGCTCTAAAGGAATATTTACAACAAAAGCGCAACCTTTTTCAAAGTGGTGGGCGCAATTTCGAGCAGAAGTGATCGTTGTTCCGATGGAAGACCCACTCGAACCTTTTATGAGGGTCAATGATAATCTGTTGACGTTAAGGACTGGCTACCATACTCGCCGCAATACCATTATCGTCCCATGGATGCTGATGCTAACCGTGTTGACCCTGTATTTTATCTACGATTCTCGCTACCAATATGATTTTGAAGCTCACAAGGCTCAGGCAGGGCGTATGATCGAAAGCTATAGTGAGAACAAAGCCAGATACATAAGCTACCTTTCCGACGCTCAAAAGGAAGGGGATAAAGAAGAAGAGGATATTTTTCGGCGGGGGATAGCTCTCGCCGATAATGCCATTAAAGGCTACAGTATCTATTTTGAGCAAGACGGTGATGTGTCATTGTTTACACACATGAGAGCGCTTAAGCAACTTGGAGAACTAGATCATTTCCTTTTCGGTATCGGCCTTTTTTCTTTCATGGGCGCTTTATCTTTAGGTTTATGGTTGCTTTTCTTGTTGAAACCTCAAGACGCGGAAGTTTACTTTGATAGAAACCGGCAGATTGTCTATTCGTGGCGGCATGGAAGGGTTGGCGCGGCGTCATTTGACAAAATGGGTATATTAGAAAATCACCTTGGTTTAAATATCGTATTGCAGTTTGAGAACAAAAACCTGACAGGCTACCGACCGATGGGAATCGTGGGCATTGATATCGGAAAGCTTTCTTTTCATCGAGAGAGTGATATGACTTACCCATTAGCTCAAATCTTAGCGTTTATGGAACATGGCAAAGAAGCAGTGATTACAGGTGAGTCATTTACAAGGGAGCCAGCAAAATACTTCTTACGCAAGGATAAAAAGCCGGATAACTTTGAACAACGTGTTGAAGCAGCCCTCGCAGCTCAAGATGATCTTGTTTCCCACTACCAAACGAACCGAGTGAGAGGTCATGCGATTTGAGGTTTGAGAGTAATCTCGTTAAGGTAAGTTAGTGCGGTAGGACTAACTTACCTTTACTCATCTTCCAGAATACATATTCACAATACCTAAATATAAAGTCACGCTTAACATTATGGACATGTGTGGCGTGTATAGACAATAGCCACACGTGCCGTCATGCTCGAAAACAATAATGGGGCAATAACGCATTTTATAAAAATTGAACATTAGCAATCCTTAAATTAAACCAGGTATTAGAAAAAGAAGTTGTTAGGAATAGGTGTAAGTTGTAGTGTTATAACTTTAATGCAACCAAGAGCACATCGAGATTTGTAGGAAATGAAGCTCCGTGGTGGCGATTATCGAGGAGCTTATGTCATTACATGAAACAGTTGTAACTCTAGAAGAGTTACAGGGACTAGATCTAGCGGATATCTTGTCTCAAGTAGAAGAACACTCATATCACTACATCGAATCTGCTTTCGCAGCGCAACAAGAAAGTGTCCCTGCTCGTTTGTTGGGCGCTGCATGTTCAATGCACTTTACTCCACGAGACCCTAAGGCTCCTTTCAAGCCCAAATTTGTCTTTGAAGATCGTAGAGGCTTGATAGCTAGTGACTTCAGCGAAGAGTCACTTACGGCACTGAAAGACTTCTGCCCAGAAGTTGAAAACCATGAACTACGAGCACGATTAGCCGATATTGCATGGATTACGAAGTCTGGGACTATCGAGCATGCTTATATGGCGATAGAAGCGTATTTAGAGTCAGCTAAGCAACTTGCTGATGAATCTGATTCGTGGGTTCTGCCATGTGAACGAATTGAGCGTGCTCTACGCCTGAGCTGCATGTTCAGACGGGAGAATCAACGTCCTGATTTATTCGAAAACGTATCTCAGCTCCTTCTTGAACAATTCGAAATACATAAAGAATTTGAGAAGTGCTTTTTCGCAATACGCTTGTTAACTCTTTGCCTTGAGTTTGGTATCAAAGAGACTGATTGGATTTACGAACAAGCTCTAGAGCTAGCGAGATTGAAGTTTGAAAGAGGCGATTACGACTCATCCATTAATGCAAACGAAATAGCTTTAGATGCAGCTATGTCTATGCGAGACAGAGAGAAACAGATTGCTACTTGGCAGTCTATTTCTGAATGTCATGTCAAAGCGGCTGAGCATTATCAGCAAGGTATGATTGCCGCAGGACGCTTGCTCAAAGCAATTGATGCTTTGTCTAAAGTCCCTGGGACTAAAGAACAAAGGCTGGCGCTATATGAAGAAATGAGAGAGCAGCAAATTGAATCGTTGCACGACCTTGGTCTTATCGTTACTGACGGACAAGATATTAGTCAGCTTGTTAATACTGCTATTGCCAACGTGCAGAGTGTTGACTTCTTCGATGCTATTTTCCGCTTGGGTACTATCACAAGACCATCGAACATAGAGCAGTTAAGAGAGCATGCAGTTGAGCAGATGCAAACTAGTATCTCATGGATGTTCGGCACGACTCATCTAGATCATGAAGGTATGACAACAGCTGTGATTCCTGCTGGTCTTGGTATTGAAGATGATGAGAATGGCCTACGATGCTGGAGCATTATGATGCGCAACATTGGCATTGAGCACCAGTTAGGTGTGCAAGGCAAGATTATGCCAGCTCTGAATGAAGTAACTACCAAATACGTTGTTACAGAAGAAGCAATTGAACAAATCTGTTCAAATCACCCATTCATTCCAGATGAACATGAAGAATATTTTGTGAAAGGTCTATTGGCGGGTTTCAATCGAGACTTCATGACCGCTTGTCATTTGCTAGTGCCGCAAATTGAGAACTCTCTACGTTATCTCGCACGTCAGAAAGGAGAGGAGCCTTCTACGTTACATGGTGACGGGTCACAAGAACGTAATGGTATTAAAGCTCTGCTTGGGCACCAAGCGATCATTGATACTTTGGGGGCTGATTTAACCACCAACTTACAGGTAGTCCTACTGGATAAAGCTTATGGTGACTTGAGGAATCAACTATCTCACGGGTATGTGCCAGCATCAACTTATTGGGGAACTGCTCCTAAATTTCTCTGGTGGTTGGTGTTACACATAGTGATGATTCCATATGCTAGACAATGGAAAGAGCACTATAAACAAGAAGTGCAGGGATAAACGATTCAGCGGGAGCCAAATGGCTCCCTTTTTAGTCAAAACGGTGGGATACTATTCCAACATCACCTTGCATTAATAAGTATTCCCTAACCGCATCGCATCTTTGTTGGTAATGATGTTGAATCTCAAAATCTTGTTGATCGTGCCAGTACCAGATGTATTGAAGGGTTAAATTGCTCGACGAAGCGTAATTTCTCACTACGCTAGCCATACTCTATTCGAATAACTTTTCGTAGGGAAAATTCGCATTCACAAGATGAGAATGCTCCTTTACTCTAAGTTGAAAGGGACAGAAACCTGTCAGCCGAAACAGCTGACACATGTGATCACAACGTGCCATGGATAAATGAGCCATTTCGTAATTGGGCGTAATAGCCTGTTAATAACTAAACTAGAATCAGTGTTTGTCGTGTATTATCAATCGCTGCAAACGGCAATATTTATAATGAGGTACTCATGAAGTTCATTCCAGTAAGCGACTTACACCTAGATATAAACAGCATCAGGCGTGATACATGGGTTGACTTCGACAAAGATGCCACCCTTATCATCGCGGGTGATGTGTCTAATGCACTTCATGGAATCTCTTATATTAAGCATATCCTGTGCCCACGCTTTAAAAATGTAGTTTTAATCAGTGGTAATCACGAATGGTATTCACACAAATGTAGAAAGTCCAGACTCAATCCGTATGCATTTGTTCAAGAATCAGTGACAAACATACCTTACGCTTCAGCCATAAAGCATTCACCGATTCCTCGCCTAAAAAAGCACGCAGACGAAATGCCAAACCTGTACTTCCTAGATAACGAAATGGTAGAAATTGAAGGCACCACAATCTACGGTGGGACGCTGTGGTTTCCGCTACTCTCTTTAAATAAAGAAGAGCAACACAATTACGAATTACTTATGAACGATATGAAGTTTTTAAACAATAGATTAGTCGATGAGATGCACCATGCCTTCATAGATAGTATGCCTAAAAAGGTAGATATCGTTGTGTCTCATCATCTACCCAACAAAGATTCATTTGCCAAAGAGTCAGACGCAAATAGTCTATTTGCCCCGTTCTATCACGCCAATTTAAGCGATGAAATCATAAACCGTTCAAAGATATGGATAGCTGGTCACCAACACGAGTCTGTTGAAAAAATAATTGGCAACGATGTACTCTTTATTTGCAACCCAAAGGGGTTTGGATCTCTTGAGCCAGGGAAAATGAGTAGCAAATCCTACCACGTCAATTAGCGGATAGAGCACAAAGCATCATCATAAGACTCAACTACTGCTAACTCATTTTTTGACAATCCTATAAAAATAACTCGCTAATCCATTTCTAAACTCGCGCGTTGAATTGGCGGCGTTTTTATACAGGCGGCCATTAGAGTCTAATGCCATCACTTCGCAATCCCCCCAATGAATAGCCTTCTTACTGTAATCAAGGCGACCTAAAATTAAGCCTGCATGCCTAACATCTTGGACACTCGAGCCATCAGAAATTAATCGATGTATGACTAAAGCCAGTGCTTGCCATATTTGTGCAGATAAACGAAAACCAGCACGTTCAGCCTTACCACCTTGCTCTAGAGGAATAAGCCACGAAGTCAAAAATACCTTTATGTACTCAAGGTTGCCTTTAGCAAGACACTCTGAGACTTTCTTGCCTGAGTGAGTTGTCACATCATCTGACATCTTACAAATCTCTTGAACATGCGCACCAGCGATCGCTCCCACTAAAAACTTAAACAAGATGTACTCTGTTGTTAGGTAGCGTTCTGAAGTTTTTACATGTTTAGACTTATCAGATACTCCTCCAAGACTTTCCAAGCTCAAACTATCAGCAAGCTGCTGTACATAAGGCTTCAAAGGAAAGACATAGTTAACTTGTGAAAATTGACTGAGGTGCACCCCAGAATGCTGCCGATTAAACTTGAAGAATAACTCTCTGATTTGTTCTTCATGGATGCCTCTTTCATCATCAAAAATGACTGTCAATACAACATTCTGAACGGCTAAAATCTGTCTATATGCACTTTTCTTCTTTATTTCTGAAGTACTTAATCTAGACGACAGAAGAGGTGTTTTGATGCCAAGAGATTTTAACACAGCAGTTAAAACTAAAAGCTCTCCTACAACAAAGCTAGTAGAGCGATCATACCCAATCTTTGCAGTGTTACCAATCAAATGGAGTGTAGGCTTTCCATCTAGTACCACTGTAAGAGAGATCGGAGCACCTATTCCCCCTTGAGACAACTCATTCTCTAAGTCTACCTGAATATCATTAACCCTTTTCAAGTTGGTTTTGTTTTTAGCAGCATCAAAAAAAAACTCTAACAGAGGTGGAACCCGATCAACGCAAAAATAATTATTGAGCTCTATTGCTGGCAAGTAAGTAACTAAACTCTTTACTGTTTTATCTGAACTAGCAATCAAGCAGCCCGTTAAATTTAACTCAGACAACTTCTGCCTCGTATCCTTCAAGCATTCTTTTGTATAGTCTAACGAAAAGAATTAAATTGATCAGACGCCACGTCTGATCAATCATGTAATAGATAATCAAATCAAAAATTCAACTATCACCATTGATGCAAACTTATTTGGTAACACAGGATGAACAATGACAATGAACGACTCCAACTGGATGAGATTGGAGACAACTCTTTAGCAAACTCAGTCAGCAGTAGTTTGGTAAAGAAATACGAAAATAAGGAAGGCTCTAGCTACATAGCCAGCTCAAAAGAAATCGTCAAAACATCGAGTGAAACTCTGAGCTCTCAAAGTGTCTATGAAATATTTAAATCCAAATCTAAATATTATGCTGGAATAAAATCCGTCAAGACTAGCCTCAAACACATAGAGATTTTCATATCACCACAATTAGCAAGGGATATGTTGCAGTTTTCGCAGCGCGGTGCCGTTAATAAGAAGAATAAGAATAGAAAGCTAAGCAGAAGCAAAGTAAACAAATATGCCGAAGCGATGAAGGCAGGAAAGTGGTGCCTAACAGGAGAGCCAATTATCATCTCGGATGATGGGGAGATTCTCAATGGACACCACCGCTTACAAGCATGTTTGGAAGCTGGCGTGGGATTTATATCAACCGTCACCTACGGCGTAATCGATGACTTATCTTTTGCCCACATCGATGTGGGCAACATGCGCTCTAGAGCGCAAGTCCTAGAAATGTCAGGAGTAAAAGTCAGTGCTCAGGTTTTATCGCGCGTAGCAATGTTAGCAAAAGCCTTTAACATGACGAAGAATAAGTTCGACTTTAGAGGAACTCAAGGTACCTCTTTTCAACCTGCGGAAATCCTCAACTATGTTGAAGAGCACGAGGAGCTGGCTCTTTCAGTAGATTTTGCATCGACTATTGTTAAGCGACACAAGTTAGAAAGCCAAATCTCAGAGCCTATATACGCGTTTGCACACTATTTGATAAAACAAAACTTAAAACAAATAGAGTTTGATTGTTTACCAATTACACCCGAAGTTTACTTGACAAGAGTGATATCTGGTTTAGGTTTAAATTCAGAGGACGATATCGAATACCAAGTTCGCAATTATTTGCAATCTCTGGTAAGAGAATCAACATCATATGCTTTGCTATGCAAGCTATCTGCAATTTTTAAAGGCTGGAATCTCCACTTAAATATTCCCGTAAATGGTAATAAAGTCACTGTACGACGAGTTGCTCAATACAAAAAAGATAGTGATGGAAACAAACTACCACTTCCATCAGCAGGAAACATTAATGAATCATTCACAGTCCCCTGTCTACCCAAAGGAGCAACACCAAAACGTATCCTTAAGCAAAGCAATATTCATATAAAAAAATAGTGATTTTACAAAAGGCAAGATATTAATACCATTAAGCCAAACACTAGAGGATATGCCATCATTTTTCAAGAGGACCGAATCGAGAAAGCATAATGTATTGAGAAACATTATCTACACTGAGCTAGCCACGATAGCTAGCTCATCATTGGGTAAAAGCATTCTAGTAGCCTTGCTAAATTCGCAGTTAATGAATTAGTTTAGGTATGACAAAGTCGCTTGATGAACTGTTCAGTCTAAGTGGTTAAGATTATTGCCGAATCTGCCATAGTACTGGGAGTATCTAACTGGAGAAAACAACAAGTCTGTAATCTGGTAATACAGCTTAGACTCACTCCTATAAAAACTTAGATCGAAGTTTATCAAGTTCAATTAACTCGTGATCATTTATGACTAAACCATGAATATCGTACAAACCAGGAGAAGGATACTCCTCATTTGTTCTCTGCTCGTCAATTAACACAAAGACATCATGTACACTTCTATAGATTCTATCTGTAATCGATAACAACAGCCTCATCTTCTCCTGGAGGACAAATAATTCATCATTGCGATTAAAGTTCACTGCGTTATCGATTCCTTGCTTATTAAGCAAGTGGTCCAACTTAGCTTCATAGAGGGAGATAGTATGTTGCAACCTCAAGTTTTCTGCTTTCAATACATCAATGTCTGTTATTGTGTCCTCTGAGTTGAGTTGACCAGAACCACGCTCCATAAAAGAAATTAAGAGTTCTCGATATGGGCTGCTAGTACGTAGCAAAGTGGAATGGTTAATTGGCTTCGTACTATTGCCACCTAGTTCTGTCATCAAGTCAGCGGCAGTAACTGCTAGTGCTGTGACATTTTTAAAATTAGTCCTTTCAAGTAAAGCCAGAGCTTGCTTCAGTAAGTTTTTCTTGTTTTCGATACGCTCTTGCTGCCAATTCTTAAATGGGTTTGATTCTTTCATAATTTGACTCTATTTTAAGGTCTTCACTATCAAGTTAATTGGTTTCTTGGGAGCTAGTTTGTCATTAGAATGTTGAGCTAACGTTATGAGTTCGCTTGCTGTCAACTTCTTAGCTTGAACCATTGAAGAAATCATGGACATTAACTGGTCAGCTTCTGAATCTGGTTCAAAGCCCTGATCTTCGAGTACATCATATAGATTACTCTTACTTAACAGCAACTTACGCCTCAACAATGAAACTCTCTGGTTTATTTTTGAAGATGACATATCTGGGAAGTTATTAATATCAATGAGTCTTTTAATTATGTATTCTTTATCTGTTAAGCCTAATTTCACATAATGCTGTTCGAGCGATGATTTGTCTGCAACATAAAATGAATCTCTTGGTAGATGGTTAGCCATGTAAAAAAGCTGCTGTTCTATTGCTTCCAATGATGCTGCTTTGATAACAAGACGGTTCCATTCTTTTTCAAGATTGTCTATTAGTGCTGTACCACTATCTTTTTTTAAATATGACTCTATCTGATGTTTAATGGAATCAGAATCCTCAATAGTCTTTGCTTTTTCTGCGCTAATGGCAGTCAAATTATCACCACACCTTATTGCATATGAGCATAAATGACATGGTTTATTCTCTCCAAACTTCACTATTACTTCTTTAGGACAGGCATTATCAAACGGACATATATGCGTTAAGTTGAACGCTAATTTGCTATAGGCTTTGGATCGTATAATATCAAGCCCATTCTCACCATTTACGGTACTATCAATGCTCAGTAGCGAGTATGTATTAATTGCTTTATCAGGATTAGACTCTATATCTTTCATAAGTTTTTTATTAACTTCATTTAGTCTAGATAACAGTATTGGTGATTTTGAAAGCGTATTATCATCAATATGTTGTTCCAATAGATTCAGAAGTAATTCCTCATGATCTGGTATATCACTAGGATTCATAATCTGATAGTACATAACTAAAGCTTCTGTTTGTCCTGTTAAAAACTGACCAATTATAGATGGTGGCAAAAACCTCAATGCATTTGTAATAAAACTAGCTCTTAGCCCATGAGGGCTTAATGGACTAGAAAAGAATCTAAAATTTTTACCAATAAAGTACTCCTCATTATAATTATCAATTGGAACCTTTTCCCCATCACATTTATAAAATACCAACTGGCATGGAAACTTTTCATCTATTACTTCATTAGCTATATTCTGCAAAATAATAAGAAAGATATTAAATTCATCAAATGTATTCCAAGGGCTTTCACTTTGTTTATTTTTACTATATTTAGGCATTCGAAATAATGGTTTGAATTTACCAAAAGTTGATTCATTTTTTAGTCCATACCATAAGTCAGTTTCATATTCAGGTAATGTACAAGAATCATAATCATTCTTTTGTCTCTCGAGCAAGTCGAAAACATGCCTAGAAACAATGGCTATCCATTCACCGTGGGATTTATCGGTACTAACTATAAGTGGTGCTAGTGGAGATTGATTATTATTCTGTAATGCGAGAGCATATCTATCTTTGTTCAACCACATCAAATGTTTTTGTCTAATGCCTGTTTCACACATTAATATACTTAGTCTTATCCCATTCAAAGATAAACGATAGCAAGGTTTATTTTTTATTTCAGTTTTATACTCTTTGAAGAAATTAGGAATAAAAGAAAACTTATATGCTTTCCCATTATGAAAAAAAATTGGCGTATAATTCAATTTTTCCAAATCAATGAGCTTTCCTTTATGCCCTGAACTGAATCCCCAGAGACCATTAAAATAGCTTTCATGCCGCAACTCTACTTCAGAGACAAAATATAATTCACCATCAGAAATTACAGGAATATCACCTGACATTACACCATTCAAATGCATACCTAAGAACTCTAAGGAATACAACATATTCATAAATGTTGCAAAAATCTCTTTAGGAATTATTTGTTTGACGGTAAAAGACCTTTGACTTAACTTTGGATAACAAGAACTACTAAAGGTATTAACAACTTTATCCAGCCCTGGAAATATATCTTTATTGGAAACTAAAAAATCAAAATACTCATCCAATATCTTTACTCTAGAATAGACTGTTTCATTCCCCCATGAGTTAACCTTCTTAAATATATCTAAATATGTCACCACTGTTATTGGTAATTTAGCATCTGGTGATATAAAACTATCATCAATAAACGAGTTTCTCGTAAAATACATAGTACAGTTTAGATCACTAAGGTCTGATGGATAATTAGAAAGATTACCATCTCTTTTCTCGAAAAAAACAGGCAAATAAATAGCAAGATATGATAGCAAGATATTTAGTACTAAAATAGCATTAGACTCTCTTTGTAACCTCTTTGATTTCACCATAGACATAAATGTATTTATTACAATCGAAACCAAGCTTAGTACTTTTGAAGGTAATTTTTTAAATATTGGGTTATTATCTAAACCTTCTTCAACTTTGAAGTACCTAGATAAGTTACCTACAATCATATTGTTCTTAATGAATTTTTTTAGACTTTCTATACTTACATCGTCCCACCTTTCATGGTCGAGATGAAGAATTATTTTTTCAATCCTTTCACGCATAATATTACCATAAGCAATATCACTCTTGACAGTGTGTTTATTCTTTTCCGTTAATTTCTTTGCTTTTCTATCTAATATATTTTCCTTGCGATTTTGATTATAACGACTAAGAAGATCATCAATATATTTTAATGCATCGCTATTACCCTTTGATATGAACAATAAAAAATCAGTTACATAATAACGACGTAACAATACATTACCTTTACCTACACTATTATTAAATAATGCATCGAAATCTGAATAGTTAACTTTTTTGATATCATAAAAGTCAGTATTAAACAATAATCTTAGCCAATGATTGGCTTTCCGATCCCGAGATTCCTGACTAATTTTTCCCTCAAACTTTATACTAGATGTTTTCTTAACAGATCGCACTCTAATAGCTATATCATTGCAACTCTTTAACACTAGATCGTCTATAATTATATCCCAATGAGCAGGTAGATAAAATCCTAGCGGTAAGACTACTTTTTTCCTTAGCCATAAATCTAGAAAACATATTCGAAGAAATGTAGCAAACCTATCTTTTTGATTAGTAGAAAACTCACTGAAACTATTTACTTTAGTTACTAATAGTGATGTAAGATTTTTATCTAAGGTATATATTAGAAGTGCATCAATAGTCTCAATATCCCATTGTTTAATACATTGGAGACCTTTAATTATGCTAATACTCTTTCTAATGCTTTTATAATAGCTACTGTTTTTAGAGCGTTTTTCATTGACTAGCGATAGAACAGTAACAGAGGAAATATATAACTCATGTGATACACCTTTAGGATCAGTCAGCCAAATTGGTTCATTTCTGCTTAGATTATGCATAAACTTTCCCCTCTTTAACTAACTTCAAATCTCTTATCTTAGATTCCAAATACGAAATTTTTGCATCAATAACAGAATAATCCGTGTCATTATTTCGACAGAAATTCGAAGCAGAAAGCATAGCTTCTAATAGGTCATGATCTTGTTTTGCATATCTCTCTGTAGATTTAGAAGAATGATGCCCCATTAGCCTCTGTACAATATCAAGTCCAAAACCATGTACAACCCCATTAGAAGAGGGTCTTGGACAAAAGTTAGCCATGTAATAGCCATACATGTGTCTAAGAGAATGAAATGCATATCTCCTTCCTAAACTTTCTATAGAGTGCTTATGCATTCTGTCTAGCAACGAACGATAAGAGAAAACCATTGGTTTCCCTTTACCCAAAGTTCTGAACAAAAAACGATGACTCGATAATGTTAGCTCCTTGGTTCTCCTCAAAAGGTCTTTGCTCCTCTCTTCTGCAAGATAAGCAGGGAGGTAGTTAATGAGCATAGACTTAAACGGTTCAATCAAATATGTCGCTTCAATCGCTCTTGATTTATGCGAAATCTCACTAAACTTTTCTTCGGAGTAATATTTCTTAAACTCTTTGATCCTGAGCTTTGGATCGATTACTTTAACAAAGACTTTACCATTTTGAATGAACACATCATCGATCAACATAGTTAGTGCTTCATGTATCCTAATACCAGTCGCTGCAAGTAAACTGTATAGGACTTTATCTCTTAAACATGGAGCCTCTTCTATAAATTTCTTACATAAATCGATTGGAAAAATATATTCACTTCCTCCAAAGTCATCCGTTCTAACAATATTACTTGCTTTGGATCTCTTGGTTCGTATTAAAGCTTTTGAACGCACAATCTTTCGAGTCGCACCTCTTATACAGCCAGCTAACCATGAATTCTTTTTCATCGCTAGAATCACATTGACTGAGCGTTTACGTTTTGCAACGTTAATGATATTTGGCTCATCTGCTAAATTTTGTGATTGAACATATCCACGTGCTTTCAAGTCATTCAATTGCTGCACTATGTTGTTACTAAAGTCGATGAAGCTGTTCACTCCAGCAAATAGAGTTTCAACAGAAGCGTACGAGACAGTATTTGAATTTAAAGATTGAGAAGTGGCCCCCAATTTTCGGACATGACTTTAAGTGATTGATCTGTTTGTATAGTACCTAAAAATACTGGAACAGATTATGACTAGAAAACGTAGAAACCACTCACCCGAATTTAAAGC
>NZ_JAHGAH010000187.1:0-15355 GCF_030248475.1 Vibrio sp. D173a | reverse complement strand
GTTACCTAAAGAAGTGCCCGATATGGGTTGGGCGTACAAAAATCTCGCTAAATTAGGCGGTTGGAAAGATACCAAAAGGACGGGTAGAGCTTCAATAAAGGTGCTTTGGGAAGGATGGTTTAAACTACAAACCATCCTTGAGGGCTACGAACTCGCAATGTCTCTTGATCACTAGACTTGTGATCAAGAGACAGGCGTGTTGCTGGGTTTGTCAGAGTTTGTAGGGATAAGCTGCGGTTTGGGTCAGCTAAGCTTTTTGGTTGGCTGATAATGTAAAATGGCCATCGAAGTCGGAGAAAGCAGTACCTCGCCCTCTGCATGACCTGGGTTTTGGTTGCGTACATTGGTATCACACACGGTCACCCACTCTTGACCACGCTCACTTGGCAGCTTGAAACGCGCTGGCGCGTTGGTTTGGTTGATCAAGTACACCAACTCTTGCCCTTCTTTGCCAATCCCTAGGTGCAGCGCTACCGAGCTTAAACGGTTCCAATCGTCGTGTTCCATCAAGCTACCATTAATGCGACGCCAGAAGATGCGGTTGTTATTACGATTTTCACCACTAAAAGCGCGAATGAATGGCACCATATACTGATTACGGTTTGCCACCATTTGTGAAATCCATGCTTTGAAATCTTCCTTGCGCTCAGACTTCGTCCAGTTCAACCAGCTTGTTTCGTTATCCTGACAGTAAGCATTGTTGTTACCGCCTTGCGTGTGCGACAAAACATCCGCGGTCAGAATATGAGGGATACCAAATGCAAACAGCAAGCTCGCCATTAAGTTGCGCTTTTGTTTTTCACGAGTGGCGATGATCATCAGATTTTCGGTTTCGCCTTCCACGCCATAGTTTTCAGAGCGGTTGTCGCCGTGGCCGTCGCGGTTTTCCTCACCGTTCGCTTCGTTGTGCTTGTGTTTGTAAGACACGAGATCTTGCAAGGTGAAACCATCGTGATACGTGATGTAGTTGACCGTGAGTTTGTGAGGCCAGTTTGCTGCGCTGTAGATATCA
The DNA here is from genome assembly GCF_030248475.1 of Vibrio sp. D173a. Taxonomy (NCBI): domain Bacteria; kingdom Pseudomonadati; phylum Pseudomonadota; class Gammaproteobacteria; order Vibrionales; family Vibrionaceae; genus Vibrio; species Vibrio sp. D173a. Next base: position 14,343 of record NZ_JAHGAH010000187.1, on the reverse strand, counting down.
CGAGAGCCCATCAAACGAGTCGCAAATTCTTTTAGGTAGCCTTGGTCACCGCGCCAGAAGCTGCGGGAGATGTCGCGAAGTTTATCGTTACATTCGTTCCAACCAAATGGGAAGTTACCCACTTGGTAACCGTTAGGACCGATGTCCCAAGGCTCTGCAATCAGCTTGGTTTCGCGAAGAATGGGGTCTTGTGCAACCGCTTTAAAGAAGGCCGCTTCAGGGTTGTAATTGTCGCCTTGGCGACCTAGCGTTGCTGCCAAGTCAAAACGGAAACCATCAACTTTAAATTCGCTCACCCAGTATCGCAGTGTATCCATAACGAGATTCATTGCTGGCTGGTAAGTTAAGTCGACTGTGTTGCCACAACCAGTAAAGTTCGCGAAGTGCTGACCATGTTTGATATAGAATCGTGAATCGAGTGCTTTTAAGTTGAAGATAGTAGACCCTTCACCGCCTTCCGCCGTGTGGTTATACACCACATCAAGAATCACTTCGATGCCGTGTTTATGCAGCTCGCGGATGGTGGTTTTGAGTTCGGTCACCGCGTCTTTTTCTGCATAGCGAGGATCTGGCACCATGAACAAGTATGGGTTGTAACCCCAATAGTTCACTTTATCCATCTTGAGCAAGTGAGTCTCATGCATACACGCTGCCACGGGTAGCAATTGCAGCGTATTGATGTTTTGCTGTTTGAAGAACGCCAGCATTTCTGGCGAAGACAACCCTAAATAACGGCCTTTGGTATCACTGGCGACCTCTGGGTGCTGTTGAGTTAACCCTTTCACATGGGTTTCGAATAGCACCATCTCTTCACGCGGTATGCGCGGATGATCGGTGTCTTGCCAATCGAAGTTGTCTTCAAGCACAACACATTTGGGCATATCAAAGCTTTTTGCAGGGGAGAAGGGAGGTTGGTAGTGAAGGGCTTTATCAATCGACTTTGCGTAAGGATCGGAGATCAGCAAAGGTTGGTCTTGATGCGTCACTACATAGCCATACTTTTGCCCCGGTTTAATGTCTGGGATGAAAGTATGACGAATGCCTGCATATTCGCTTGGCAAGTCGTGCAGCTCATAGCTACCGTCTTCCGCAAATAGCGCAAGTTGAATATCTTTACTACTCGGAGCATGAATAGAGAAGTTACAACCTTCTTTACTCACAGTTGCGCCGAGTGGGTATGGGCGAGAGTGAAGTTGTGTCATCAGCGAATCTTTTTTTAATTTTATTGCTACCTTTAAGAAACTATAAGTAAAAAACTTTGTCTTACTAAGGTCAACCACCTTACATCGAAAATTATCACTGTAATTAAATTACTTTCTACGACTCATTTTTTACGAAAATATGAAATGGCTATCACTTTGTAGCGACCATAAACTGAAGAAACTTACTAATTCCTCCCTAGATTGGTGATCTGACTCGTAAAAACACCATTCGGTAAATTTTCTCATCCCTTCTCATCCCCCCTAAATTAGTTTGGGGTGGAGGACGTCATCCTTGTACGCCTTGGGTAATCTTAAGACTGTTGAAACAAACGGGGACTTGTTCCCATCTTACCTCTCTTTCTTTAGGTGCATTTTTACTGCCTATATTCGCCTAAAGAGTGGGAAGGGAAGACAGAATTATAAATACCCTTAATGGAGTTAAGAATGAAAAAAGTAAGTGTAATTGCAGCGGCTGTTGCTGCAACTTTAGCTGCTGGTTCTGCTTTCGCAGTTGATTTCCACGGTTACATGCGTGCTGGTGTTGGTGTGAGCGCTGATGGTGGTCAACAAGTAACATTTGAGAAGCAAAAAATTGGTCGTCTAGGTAACGAAGGCGACATCTACGGGGAAATCCAATTAGGTCAAGAAGTTTACAACAACAACGGTAAAACGTTCTACGTAGACTCGATGATCGCAGTAACTTCCAACGGCTCTAACGATTGGGAAGGTACAGCATCTAACTGTGGGACAACCGTAAGTCACCCTGATGGTCAAGATCCTAGTGCAACAACAAAGTGTGTTGACGATGCAGAATTTGCTCTACGTCAGTTCAACGTTCAAGCTAAAGGCGTTCTAGACTTCGCTCCAGAAGCAACGCTATGGGCTGGTAAGCGTTACTACCAACGTCACGACATCCATATTTCTGACTTCTACTACTGGAACATCTCTGGTGCGGGCGCTGGTGTTGAAGGTATCGAAGCTGGTCCAGGTCAATTATCTTTTGCATGGGTTCGTAATGACCGCAACGATAACTTCAAGCTAGGTGAAAACAATCCTGGCGATACGCCTGATGCAGGCAACGATGGCGGTGCAGCGAACGTTAATACTCTAGACTTACGTTACGCGGGTCTTCCTGTATGGGAAAACGGCTCTCTAGAACTTGGCCTAAACTATGCCCTAGTTAACGAAACTGATGACGCGTCTGATGCAGCAAAAGACGCTAAAGATGGCGTAATGTTCACAGCTGAATTGACTCAAGGTCTAGATTCAGGCTTCAACAAAACAGTATTCCAGTACGGTACAGAAGGCTACTCTAAAACAATGGCGTTCTACGGCGACGGTAGCTGGTACGGTGCAGAAGCTAACGACGGAGCATCTGGTTACCGCCTAATCAACTGGGGTGTAATCGGCATGGGCGAAAACTGGGAAATGGGTCACCAGTTAGTATATGGCGTTGGCGAAGACATGTGGGATGGCCAAGACAAGTTGGAAACCATGTCTGTAGTTGTTCGTCCAATGTACAAATGGGATGACAACCACAAAACTATCTTCGAAGCTGGTTACGCTATCGATGATAACGACGGTGCAGAGAACAAGTTCGGTAAACTAACTGTTGCTCAAGCATGGTCTGCTGGCTCTAGCTTCTGGGCTCGTCCTGAAATCCGCGTTTACGCGTCTTACCTAACTGCAGATAAAGACGACAACTCAAACGCATTCGACGGCGGTCGTTCAGACGATACATTCCAATTCGGTGTACAAGCTGAAGCTTGGTGGTAATCATCTAGCCACTAAGTCCTAGATTGTCCTAGAATGATACAGCCAGAAAGTTATCTGGCTGTATTTATTTCAAAAAACAATAATGAAGTCGAGGTAGACGGTAATGAAAAAATGGCTTGCTCCCGTGCTGTTGGGAATGTTGGCTACAGGATGTACTTCTGTAGAACAAGTCGATATGAGCCCGAAAGGTCAACTACAAGTGATCACGCAGTCGGGTGATATTCAATGGGTACCAGTTGATGTACCTGTGGTTACTGAGTTTGCTTTGACTAATGAGAGCCAGATGCTGCTAGATGGTAATAGCGCAGGTGCAATTGCAGCGTTCGCATTACCAGGTAATCGTGGCAGTCTCGACATCAAACTAGAGACATTCGTAAACAAAAATCTAGAGTTTTACGCACCTAATGTCGTTGTTATGAACACGGCTGGTGAAACTATCTATCAAGCAGATTTCTCAAAGTTTAGGTACGAGCCAGCAAAACTGTTGGATAACGACAAATTCGTACTTGAAATGAACGTGATTCCAGACATGACAGGTAATGACTTGCATGTACTGGTTTACACAACTTCCGCTGATCTAAAAGGAAGTTCTGAAGTTCTTCACCCTGCAAAAGCCTTCGCACTGGCAAATCATACTCAGCCACCAGATATTGCAGACCCTCAAGCGAAACACAGCTCATTTGGCCAGTTCCGCTTTTCAGTATCCGCGAACGATATCGTGAATACTAAGATTGTTGCGAAAAACGACAATATTCCTCAAGGTACAGATTTAACCAGCTACTACCACAGTTCTATCAAGGCAGCGGTTGCCGCGGACGATATTCCTAAAGCGCTTACACTGCTAGATGAAGCAAAAGCGTTAGGAATTAAAGGTGCGCAAGAAGTATTTGTTAAAGCGGTAAATACCAAATAAACGAATAAAAAAGGTCAGCAAATTTCTGGCCTTTTTTAATTGCCTTTAGAACGATAAAACTCACCCCTACATATAGTTAGCTTATTCACAAGTTTATTTGTTTTACTTTGTTTTTAATATTTAACAGATCAATAATTAAAGTGTGTTCCTAACCTTACTCGTCATCGATTAGGAAATAATTAAACCTCTCAAAGTAATCTGGCTCAGCAAGATAGAGAATAATATTCTTTATCGCTAGTTTGGTATTTTGTTCTTTTTAAATATTAACTTTATCCAGATTGGTGAGTTTGTATTTACTTTGGAATATTAAAAAGGAATTAACGTGAAAATGAACATGCTGAAAACTTCACTTGCTGCTGCCTTACTTGTTGCTCTTGCTGGTTGTCAATCGACAGCAGAACCAGAAGGTGCTGCTGAACCTATTGTTAATCTGTCTCAAGACGAAGTCGTTGCTTTCATGGCGGCTTGTGACAACCCAGATAGCACGGCGAAAGGCCCAATTTCTAAACCTCTGTTTGTTGTCGGTACGTTTGCTGATTCAGATTGGAAACATGTACCTCAACGTAAATACACTTACAAAGGCAATAACTTCTACCAAGTTGTGGCGCAAGAAAAAGCAGGCTCTTACAAAATGCAGTACGCGACTGAGTTGTGGTTCCCACAATTTACCGCGAAAGGTAATCGAATGAATGTTGGTGAATTAACACCATTAACATTTGGTGGCTACGGCACAGATACTGCGGTTGATATTAAAGAAGATGGAAAATACGTTTGGAGCCTTCAATTTGAAGGAAAAAGTAAGCCACTTCACGTAATGGTAAATAAGTGCCAATAATATTCCATTCAGTTGTTTAAAATTTATTTTTTATTTATTAATCCTTGTATGGGAAACATGTTGGGTTAATTTTATTTGGGAGATTTTAATGCGCAACGTAAGATATAAACAACTATTTGGCCAATCACTTTTAGCCTTGAGTGTGGTTGGTGCTTTATCCGCGTGTAATTCCTCTGGCGGAAGCGATAATGGCAGCATGCCACTTCCTGATACAAGTTATGCTTGCCAAGCGAATGTAATGGAGCAAAGCAATCAGCTTCGCACTTATCAAATCATGGTTGAGAGCTTTGTTGATGGCGATTCGAATATCGGCCATGGCACAGGTTACGGCACCAGCCATCATAACGGTGATCTTCAAGGGATTATTGATTCGCTTGATTACATCCAAGACTTGGGCATGAATGCGATTTGGTTGACGCCAGTTTTTGAATCGGAAGCCATTGATGGGCAAGATCATTGGGCCGATCGTTTGGATGCGACGGGCTACTTTGCCACGGATTATTTTAAGATTGATCCTCGCTTTGGCGATTTGGAAACGGCGAGAACCTTAGTTGATGAAGCGCACAAACGCGGCTTGTATGTTTTCTTTGATGGCGTGTTTGGTCATCACAAAGAAGGGTTGATTAAGCCGTTTCCATCGGGTTTATTACCTTCTGGTTCGAGCAACCCTGTTGACTATCCAGCAAGCTTGGATTTCTATAAAGAAGTCGCGACTTACTGGGTCAAAGAGCTAAAAATTGATGGTTGGCGTTTAGACCAAGCTTACCAAGTCCCAACCGACGCATGGATACAAATCCGCAAAGCGGTGGATGAAGCCTCACAGAGTGTGACTTACACCAACGCGGAAGGTGATCAAGTGAATCCTCTGGGTTACATGGTGGCTGAGATCTGGAAAGGCGAGTCAGAAATCGCGAGTGACGCATACGGTGCGGCTGACGACCCTGCGCTGTGCTCGGCATTTGATTTCCCAATGCGCTATCGCGTGGTGGAAACACTGGCTGTCAATGAGAGTGGTGTCGGCGGTCGTGGTGTGGATTGGTTAGACAATGGCTACCAAACACACAACCAATATCCGTCTCATGCTCAGCCAAACTTGATGATTGGCAATCACGATTTAGTTCGCTTTGGTGACTTGTTGCAACGAGGCGGATTAGCGGATGTGAACGATGCTGAATACTGGCAACGCCACAAAGCCGCGTTTGCATTCCAAGCGGCTTACACCGGCCCAATCACTCTCTATTATGGAGATGAAATCGGTGACCAAGTTGATGGTTTTGCAGCAAAAGAAGACAACAATACGTGTGCGGTTCGTGGCGTTTGTGATGACCATGTTGCCCGCAGCAGTGCCAAGATCGAAGGCGTAACTGCAACCCTAGATGCCAACCAAGTTGATCTGAAAAACTACGTTAAGTCATTGATGAATATGCGTGCTGAACATCCTGCTTTGTATCAAGGCAGCCGCACTAACTTGGTAGCAAGTAATGGCAGCTATGTTGACTTGAAAATATCTGGCGATGACCAAGTCTTATTTGCTTTGAATGCTTTTGAGAGTGCCCACAATATTGTGCTGACAGAAGCACAAATCGGGAGTAATCAAGCGCTGGTGGATTTAATCACTAACCAACAAATCACGCCAAGTAACGGGCAATACCAGATCCCAATGTCATCATTACAAGGGCGCTTCTTCAAAGTGACGCCAAACACTCAATAAGTCATTCTCAATCAAGATAATCCATACCAAGCCAAGTGTTGTTCTCTACCCCCATAGAAACGCACTTGGCTTTTTTTGTCGCTTTGTCTAAGATGCCGCTCATTTTAGTCATCGGTGGCGATATTCCACTTTGAGCTCCCCCGTTCTTTTTTACATCTCTTTGTTTTTATCGCACAACCATCCATGCAGAAGTGAAAGAAACGGTACGCAGTTTGTGAGATGTGCTGCACGATAATGAGAATATTCATATTCATGCAACGTCAAACTGTGATTTAAGGCTTACTCATGTGTAATTGTTATGTTTATCTTCTAGGGGATTTATATAACTAATGGAAAATTATAATGAAATCCATAACGAAAACCCTCTACTTCTTACCTCTCATTTGCTCTCCAATCGCCTATGCTGAGGTATTGAATGGAGACTTTGAACAATGGAATGGGAATGCGCCAGCGCAGTGGTCTGTGATTGATTCTGGCATTGCCGTTTCACCAACCAGCAATCCGCATAACTCCGGTGGCCTTGCGGCTCAAGTAATTGTAAATACAGGTACCCAAAGCAACACCGACTTTGTGCAAACCATTAATGTGGAGCAGGGGAAAACCTACCCATTTTCAGTCTCGGTTTACCATACTGAAGGTAATGTTAAAGCGCGTTTGGTGGTCGATGGATACCACGGTTACTCTAACCCTCAGCAAACCAATCAGTGGCAACAAATTACCCATAGCTACACTGCATCATCTAACAAAACGATCAATGTCGGTTTACGCTTTTATGATGAATCTGGCTTTGATGGTTCCGAAGTTGTTTATGTCGATAACTTTCAGCCAAACCAAAATGGTGGCACTCAGCCGCCAGTAGAAAGCTGTAATGACAACGAAGTTTTACTGACATTGAACACCGACAGTTATGGCTCAGAAACCAGCTGGGAACTGAAAGATAGCCAATCGCAAGTTCTGTTTACAGGCCAAGGTTTTGAATCTTCGAAAACCTACGAAAAAACCATGTGCTTAACGAACGGTGACTACCAATTTACGATCAGTGATAGCTATGGTGATGGCATTTGTTGTAGTAACGGTAATGGTTCATACACCTTAATGTTCGGTCAAACCACGTTGGCGTCTGGCGGCGAATTCACAAAATCGCAAACCACGAACTTCACCCTCGGTGATTCAACGACACCACCGCCAGTAGTTGGCGAGTACTATAAAGCCGCAGAAGGCAAAACAGGTTTTGAGTTGAAAACAGCGCTGTTTAACATCATCAAGGATCACACAGGACGCGGTTACTCTGCGATTTGGACCTTAGTGAAAGAAGCGGACATAGACAACTACTACGAGAAAGACGGCTCTATTCTCGATATGTATTCTGAAAAACCATCTGGCAGCGATACAGTAAGTTTTACCAAAGTCACAGACCAATGTGGTCAATACAGAACTGAAGGCGATTGCTACAACCGTGAACACTCATTCCCTAAGAGCTGGTTTGGTGGCAAGGTTGAACCGATGAACTCTGATGGTCACCACTTGTTTGCAACCGATGGCTATGTGAATGCGAAGCGCAGCAACTGGCCATTTGGTGAAGTGGGTAACAGCACCTACGTATCAAGCAATGGCTCAAAAGTTGGTTCAGCAAGCTCTACTTTGGGCTATTCAGGAACGGTATTTGAGCCTATTGATGAGTTCAAAGGTGATTTTGCTCGTGCGTATTTCTACATGGCGACGCGCTATGAAAACGTCATTGGCAACTGGGAAAGCAACTCTAGCAACTCTGACGCGGTATTGAACGGCACGAAAACGACTGTCTTTGAACCATGGATGCTGAACATGTTGAAACGTTGGCACAAAAACGATCCTGTTAGCGCGAAAGAGATCAGCCGTAACCAAGCGGTGTTTGAATTCCAAGGTAACCGCAACCCGTTTGTGGATCACCCTGAGTTTGTAGAGATCATTTGGGGAAACTAACCCCATCGTTAAAGCAAATCGTTAGAAACAACAAAGCCGCCATCGTCATTGATTGGGCGGCTTTTTTAATACCTTTTTTCAGGCACAAAAAAGGGGAGGTTTTACCCTCCCCAAACTAGCACGTAATTGTGCCTACTGTTTTTAGTTCTGAGTCACCGTCACGATTGGCGCGGCTTTATCCGCTGCGTTGAAGTGGAAGTTGTAGTTTCCATCTTCTGCTAGCGTGATTCTGATGTTGCCACTTGAGCCACCCGCTTCCATAGTCAGTGGTGTGCCGAATTCAATCGCGCCTTGACCACCAAAGTTGGTTGCATCTGCCCAGTCAGAGCTCGCTACTTTCATATCGAATGTGCCCGCTTTTAGATCGATGTCTAAAGAGTAAACATCATTCGCAACGTAACTGAATTTTGCTGTCTCTAGTGCCGCCCAGCTTGCATCGGTTACATCACCACGTAGGTACAGTGCTGTTTCGCCGAACGTTGGTGCATCCGCTGATTTAGTCACTGATACAACTGGCTTTTCTACACTTTCATCTTGAGCGTGTAGTGCGTTCAGAGTGAAGTTGTACTTACCTGTTTCAGCAACTGACAACTTACAGCTACCTTCTGAGCCTAAATCTAGTGAACCAGACGCTTGCTCTGCCGCATCACAACCAATGTTTGGATTTGCCCAGCCAGAGTCCGCAAATTTGAACTCGTGTTCACCAGCTTCAAGAACGCCAGTTACAGAGTACATGCCGTTGCCGATGAAGTTCATTGCCCAGTCACTGTTGTCCGACCAATCGTTCATTGTACCCTTAACGTAAACGACTGTTTCACCGTAAGGAGGAATGCTCGATACGTCTTTGTTATCAGTGTTTACTGGTAGACCTGCACCTTGAGCGCCGTTTTGTGGTTGAACAAATACCGCTGTTGTTAGTGCTGGAACCGTAAAGGTTTCGCCTGAGAAGCTTGCGCCTTTCACACGGCTATCTGCAGAGTCTTTTTGAACTTCATGCAGTTCGAAGCCAGTTGCCCCTTCAACTTTGAACGATTTCGTTTCTGATGTTGAGTTCACTACTGCCACGATTGCATCGTAGTTGGTATCAAGATCTTTACCTGCTGATACACCGTCATCAATAGACATGACGATCAAGCCTTCCACTTGGTCTTTGCCTACGTTGCGGAAGTCAACGCGGTTCATGACTTCTTGAGCAGTATCTAAACGGAACAGTTCGCTTGAGCTACGGATAGTCAGCAGTTCTAGGAATTGTTGCTTAGTTAGCTCGATATCGTCAGTGTTTGGCATCGCAGTGCTGTCAGCAACGATAGTTTTGATCAGCTCCCAGTTTGCGCCGTCTTTGTCTTCACGAGGTAGACCGACGTTCCAGTTGTTGTCTCTACCTTCGAAGTAAACGCGGTTGAACCAGTCACCTGAATCGTAAGAGTCACGCTGCATTGATTTCGAACGCAGTAGTTCAGAACCCATGTGAATGAACGGGATACCCTGACCAAGCATTACCGTCGATAGAGACACGGTTTGCATACGTGCGCGGTCAGCAGATGAAGTGCCAGTCGCGATCTTGTACGCGTTGTTGTCCCATAGCGTTTGGTTATCATGCTTAGATACGTAAGAGATGTTCTCAGAAGGGATCTTAGTGTAACCCGCTGGCGCACCGTTATAGTCTACGTTCTTACCAAGTTTAGTCTCACCTTCGAAGTCTAGAAGAACGAATTCTGCTAGGTTACCTGCCATACCTAGACGTACTAAGTCTTGGTTGTGTAGACGACCGTTTACCGCTTCTGCGTCTGTCTTCGTTTCTTCGTTCGGGTAACCTGCGTTACCAAAACCTTGGTTAAAGCGAAGTGGGTGCTTACCTTCAGAGTCCACACCGCCATCGAATGGGCTACCACCACGAACCGCGTCACGTAGACGGTCAGAGAAGGTACCGATGCCAGTGCCAGCCATGTTGATTTGTGTTGCTTGGTCGAAGCGAGCGTTGTTTGCTACTTCACCGAAGTCCCAACCTTCACCGTAGAATAGCGTGTTTTTATCGACTTGTTTAACGCGCTCCAGAGCGTATTCCATCAAGTCTTTTGGTTGGTGTGCCATCAAGTCAAAACGGAAGCCGTCAACTTTGTAGTCATCCGCCCACACAAGCAATGAGTCAACCATCAGTTTACCCATCATCAAGTTCTCAGTTGCTGTGTTGTCACAACAAGTTGAGTTCTCAACGCCACCCGTGTTCACATTTAGACGGTGGTAGTATCCAGGGACGATCTTATCTAGGACAGATTTTTCGTTTACGCCCGATGCATTAGTGTGGTTGTACACTACGTCCATAACCAGCTTGAGATCCATTTTGTGTGTCGCTTGAACCATTTCACGGAATTCAAGGATACGTTTAGAACCGTTTGGATCGGTCGCGTAGCTGCCTTCTGGAACAGTGTAGTGGAATGGGTCGTAACCCCAGTTGAAGCTGTCTAGCATGCGTAGATCGTTCATCAGTGCTTGTGCTGCACCCGTTGCTGGATCGTAGCTGTTTAGTACATCTTCAATGATTTTAGCGTCATCTTCTGTTTCACAGATTGAAGCCGCTGGTTTGATGTCACATAGCTTGCCTACGGTATCTGTGATATCAACTCGGTTTGCTGCGTTTTCGTCAACCGTTGCAATATCGAACGCTGGCAGAATGTGAAGTGTCGTTAGACCTGCGTCTTTCAGTGCTTGAAGGTGAGTAACCGACTCACGCTCAGGCTCTGTCAGTGCTAGGTACTTACCGTTTAGAGATTGCATGCCTTTAGTATCGCTAAAGCTGAAGTCACGAAGGTGTGATTCGTAAAGAACGTGGTCTTCATCTTTTGCAACCGTTGGGCGGTCGTAGTTATCCCACTCTGCTGGCTTCAACGCAGCGCTGTCTAGATCGACAACTTGTGAGTACATTGAGTTTTGCGACAAGCTTAGCGAGTAAGGGTCAGTTACAAGGCGAGTTTCAACAACACCAGTCGTCGGGTGGTAAACCTTCACTTGGTAACGGTAGAACTTGTTCAGTACGTTGCCTTGTGCTTCTGATTCCCAGATACCTGTTTCTGGGTTCTCAGTCATTGCAACTGTCGCTTCTTCTGCAAAGTTCGCATCGTAGATGATTAGGTCAACGTCTTGCGCGGTTGGTGCCCAAAGTTTGAATGTAGCCGCGCTACCTTCAACAATTGCGCCCAACTCTTCACTGATTGCATTACCTGCATCTTCATCTGCAAATACGGCATCAAGCACGCCTGGTTTTTGTACTTCAGTAGCTGAAGTCACATCGCCATCGGCATTGTAAGCGACCATCACGATTTGAGATTTCAAAATCGTACGAAGTGTTTCTGCATCCACGTCGATGCCCGCAGCTTGCAGGCTAGCAAGGTGACGGAAGCGCTCTTTTAGTTCATCAGACAAGTCGCCAGCTTTTGTCAGCTCAACCGCTGTACCGCCAGTGATTTGCTTGTCTTCATCCATCTTGATGTCATTGGTCAAGCTGTAGTAAAGCTTCATTGAGTCAGCGCTACCTGCCGCTTCCCAAGCGATGGTTTCAGCGTCTAACCAATGGGCTTTTTGGCCATCGATGTCTACTGGACGTTCTTCGATTGGCTCGTAGTAAAGCTCACTGCTGCCATGGAAGCCGAATAGACCTTGTGATTCACCTAGCTTGGTCAGTTCCACTTTAGAGTTTGCGCTGCCGAAGGCTTTTTCGTCGCCTTTGTGTAGGATGAAGTTCATACAGTTATGTGGGTCAGACGCATCTGGATCGACTTTAAGCACGTAGTACGCACCGTAAGTGTCGCTGATGCCATCGAATGGAAGTGGTGATGCCCAGTCTGTACCGCCATCAGCAATCCCCATTGCTTCTAGGTCAGTACTGGTACAGCCTTCACCATTCCAAAGGTGCAGACCCCAACCATCGTAGTCGCTTGCTGTTGAAGCTGATGCTAAGTCACGTTTGTAATAGATGACAACTTCGTTCTCTCCCGCAGGGTGTAGGCCAGAGCCCGGGTTCGTTGTGTCATCGCTAGAGCTATCACTGCCACAACCGCTGATAACCGCTACGGAAATCAAAGGCAGAACGGTTTTGGCGATCGCTGATAATTTAAATGTTTTATTGTCCACGTTTACAAATCCATTGTTATTGAATTGATAATAGGTTGGCAAAATGCCGAAAAGGAAAGGTTCAACTAGATGCTAATACACTGAACTATCAGCAAAATGTGAGAGCAGGCCGTTAAGTTTTTTACAAGTGAAAATTTTCTATCACAGTAGATTTTGTTCACAAATTAAATAATAAATCTGTCGCATAGTGAGATATCGAGCACAGCCTAATGATGTAAATTTTTATAGGAGGAGAAAGGGGGGATGATAGGGGATGAGAATATCTAAGCCCCAAAACTGTGACTCATTTCTATAAAATTTGGGGTGTTATTTTTTATCTAAAAATAAGTAGCGGTGATATTAACGAAAAAGCCACCATTCGGGACCAGTAAACTTCAGATTTTACTCGATTGGTCGTTATATAATAGAGCGTTGCGTGCTGTGGTTAATGCAGTCGCACAATCACTAAGAATTTTGAAGGTTTCCCAAAGCGGGAAGCCACGATGGGCTCTGACCTAAAGAGGCGGTTTATGAGTAGTATGGGCATTGCTATTGCAGCAACTGGCCTTTCACTCATCCTGATATTTGTTTGGATGATCTCGCTGTCGATGCGTAAACAACGCCTCGAAGCTGAGAGGAAAGCGCGCGAGGCGGCGTATCGCAAGGCGATGCAAAAAGCGCGAGAGCAAGAACGTAAAGAACGTGCGTTTAAGGCGGAAACGGGTCATGTGCCGACCATTCTTTATTTAGCAAAAGAAGCGGAACGAGAAAACATCAAGCAAGCTCTGTATTGGTACGACAAAGCCGCCAAACTGGATAACGTTACCGGCATGTACGGTGTCGTTCGTTTGGCAGAGCGCATGCGTGAAGACGTGATCTTAAGAGAGCAAGCTAACTTTTGGCGCACGGCGATTGCGGGCTTAGAAGGGGATGTTGAGGCTAAGTTTGCCACTGGTAAAGCGCTCGTATTTGGGCGTGGTACAGAGAAAAACATTCCCAAAGGTCACCAATTAATCGAAGAAGCTGCTGATGAAGGCTGTATTCCAGCCATGCTGTATATGGGTGAGTGGCAGTTGTCACCAGAAAATACATCAGGTCAGCGAGCAGACGCCTTATTTTGGTTTATGAAAGCCGCAGAACAAGACAGTGCGGATGGCAAAATCCAAGTTGGCCTTTGTTACCTCAATGGCATTGGTACTGAAAAGAGCATGGTAAAAGGCTGCTACTGGTTAGAACGAGCAGCAGAGTGTGGTAGTGCGGAGGCCATGTATCATGCAGGTGAAGCTTGGAAAGACACAGGCAAAACAGGTAACGCGATTGCTTACGTTTGGTTGTTCTTGTCTGCGAACATGGGTTATGAGCCTGCGAGAGTTGTACGTGATGAGGTTGCCAGCAACATCGGTGTGGATGTGGTGGTTGGCTTACAATCAATTGCTAAGCCGCTACAAAGAAAGTTAGCGTCTGGTGTTGTGAAGAAGCATTCCATCATTCGTGCATTGAACAAGGTCTATAAGCGTGAGCCGTACTTCCCTGGTGAAGAGGAGCTAAACGAGCTGCTCAGTGAGGAACAGCATGATGAAGCAAGCCTCCTCGGTGACACACCAGAGTTGAACTTTGAAACCGAGATGCCTGTTCAACAAGAGTTTGCACCTCCACCAAAACAACCTTCCAAAGAAGTGCTCGATTTTACGCAAAACTTTTTACAGCCACAGAATCTCAACAAGCCTCATTCGTGATAACTCCGATCGCCATCGGCATTCGCAGTCTCTGCCAGAGTAACTGGCTCACCTTGAGAAGTTAAACCTGCGACAGGGTCAGAAGCTGAATTGAGTTGGTA
>NZ_JAHGAH010000186.1:0-954 GCF_030248475.1 Vibrio sp. D173a | reverse complement strand
TAACTCCGATCAGTTAAGCAAATGATCAGTTGAACGATCCTGTGGTTGGTTGAAAATACCCTCAAGCATTTCATGTTTGAGGGTATTTTTTATGTTGGCTCACTGGCTTATTGATGTTGATGACTTCGCTTCTCCTGATTCACTTACGCTTTTTCAAAAAGAGCTTCCATTGGAATGGATAAACCAAGCGCTTAATGAAACGAATAAAGCCAGTATGAGAAGACGAAAGCTACCTGCTGAGTTGGTCGTTTGGTTGCTAGTCGGTATTGGCTTGTATCGCGACAGACCCATTACTGATGTTTTGGAGAAGTTAGACCTAAAACTATCCAACTCTTTAGGTGAATCCATTGCTCCAAGTGCTATTCCTCAAGCCAGAAAACGTCTCACGGCAGGGCCACTAAAAGCCCTATTCACTATGACGGCTCAGCACTGGACTAAGTCCGAAGATAGCGAGGATAAATGGTTTGGTTTAAGACTATTTTCAGTCGATGGGACTCAATTTAGAACTCATGATAACAAGGCGCTTGCTAATCACTATCAGTACGTTAAGCACAGTAAAAGTCGTCACACCGAGTACCCTGTTGTAAGGCTATGCGCGCTTTGCTCTCTTCGTAGTCGTTTACTCCATGATGTTGCTTTTGGTCCTAGTTCAACAGGAGAAGTGAGTTACGCAAAACAGTTAATATCATCAACGATGCCTAACTCCCTCACGATCTTTGACAGATGTTATTTAAGTGCCGAGCTAATGATTAATTGGCAGCGTCAACACAATTCTAGTCACTGGATGACCCCAATAAAATCCAATACACAGTATGAAGTCATCAAGAAGCTAGACAAGGAAGGACGTGATTTGATTGTCGAAATGGATGTCTCACAGCATGCACGCAAACAAGATCCAAGTCTCCCAGATAAATGGCAAGCGAGATTAGCACTGTACCCTGAGCCAGAACAACC
>NZ_JAHGAH010000185.1:0-10780 GCF_030248475.1 Vibrio sp. D173a | reverse complement strand
GCTTCAATAAAGGTGCTTTGGGAAGGATGGTTTAAACTACAAACCATCCTTGAGGGCTACGAACTCGCAATGTCTCTTGATCACTAGACTTGTGATCAAGAGACAGCCCATAAAGGCGGCTTAGAAACTCAATATACTCGTTAAACTGAGAACGGGTACTGAATTGGATCGTGATGCTCGTAGCCTTCCACCCAGAAGTCATCTAGGGTTACCCATGTTTCTAAATCTTCTAGAGATTTGATTTCTGGGTTAATGTGGAAGGTTGCCGCTTTTAGTGGCTCACGCTTCAACTGGATGTCACGCATTGGAGCAAGCTGATCTTCGTAGATGTGTGCGTTAACAATCTTATGGTAAGCCTGGCCAGGTTTCTTACCTGTAATTTGCGCCATGATTGCCAAGAACACATACACTTGAACCATGTTGAAATTCAGACCTAGCGGAACGTCACAAGAGCGCTGCGTGCTGTTTAGGTATAGCGTGTCACCTAAAAGTGAGAAGTGGTGGCTGTACATACATGGACGTAAACAGCCCATATGGAACTCACCAGGGTTGTAAAAGTTTAGGATTTCACCACGGTCATCAACACCGCGCGTCAAATCATCCACAATCTTACGCAGTTGATCGATATGACCGCCATCTGGCTTCGCCCATGAACGACCTTGAACGCCGTATACGCGTCCCATGTCGTCTTCGCCCTTACGGAATGGGTTGTTCAACCATGCTTCATTTAGGTTTGCGTTCGCATCCCACGTTTTGGTACCCAGCTTACGGAAATCTTCTGCGTTGTCGTAGCCACGGATGTAACCAAGTAGCTCAGCAACTGCCGCTTTCCAAAAGCTCTTACGTGTCGTCACTAATGGGAATTGATTGTTAGCAACATCGTAGGTCAAGTCTGCGTTGATCACCGTCAGGCAACGTTTGCCTGTACGTTCGTTTTCAACCCAAGTGCCTTGGTCAACGATACGCTGACACAAATCTAAATACTGTTTCACACCAATTCCTTACTTCGTTTCTGCTTGGACTTTGTCTTGGTAAAGACCACGTTTGTACGCCCAAACCATCATAAGGATACCCAGAATGATCATCGGTGAGGATAGGATTTGCCCCATCGAAATGTAACCACCAAATAAACCAAGCTGTGCATCCGGTTCGCGAACAAACTCAACTAGGAAACGGAATGTACCATATCCAGCTAAAAATAGCCCTGATACCGCACCTAAAGGACGAGGCTTTTTGATAAACCAGTTAAGGATAAAGAACAGCACAATACCTTCTAGGAACATCTCATAAAGCTGAGATGGGTGACGAGGCAGTGGGCCACCGTTCGGGAAGATGATCGCCCATGGCACATCCGTTACACGTCCCCAAAGTTCGCTGTTCATGAAGTTACCCATACGCCCCATACCAAGACCAAATGGTACTAACGGCGCGACAAAGTCCGCCACACCAAAGAAAGTTCGACCATTCTTATGTGCGTACCAGAACATTGCGGTGATAACACCTAGCAAGCCACCGTGGAATGACATGCCGCCAGTCCAGACTTTGAATAGGTATAGAGGATCGGCTAAAAACAAATCAAAGTTGTAGAAAATAACGTAGCCAACACGACCACCAATCACTACCCCAAGGAAACCCGCGAACAACAAGTCAGAAACTTGCTCACGCGTCCAACCACTACCCGGCTTATCTGCGCGACGATTTGCTAACCATAGTGCGAACATAAAGCCGACTAGGTACATCAAACCGTACCAACGAACAGAAACAGGACCAATAGAGACTAAAACCGGATCAATATTGGGAAATTCTAAATATCCCTGAGACATAACTCATTCTCTTCTTATTACTAATAAAACAGGTGGACTTTACAGCAGCATGGTCGCTGCAACAAACATCAAGAACACGGCAAAGATCTTCTTCAAGACCGCCGTAGGAAGGTTGGTTGCCATCTTCGCGCCGACTTTCGTCGTGAGCATCGACGTCATCGCAATCGCCGCTAAAGCTGGCAGGTAAACATAACCCACACTGTAGTCAGGTAGCCCTTCTACTTTGTAGCCATGTAAGATAAATCCAATCATGCCTGAAATCGCAATCACGCAGCCACACACCGATGAGGAGCCAACCGCTTTACGCATTTCAATACCATGCTTGTTTAAGAAAGGCACTGACAGTGAACCACCACCAATACCAGCAAGACTCGATACCACACCAATTCCCGTTCCGTACATCATAGTGACCGGACTACTTGGCATTGGCTTCTCGCTTTTCGTCTTAATTGAGCGAAACATTTGTACAGCTAGACACAGCACAATCACCCCAAAGACTTTCGGTAAGTAATGCGTTGGGATCCACTCGGCAATATTGGCACCAACAAAACCGCCAATCACCACGCCAGGCATCAGCCATTTGACGACGAACATATCGACGTTGCCAAGCTTAAGGTGGTTAAGTGCAGAAGAACCAGAGGTCACGATGATACTCGCCAATGACGTTGCTAACGCCATGTGCATGCTCATTTCAGGAGAGATACCAGCAAGAGGAAGAAGGTAAAGTAGCGCAGGTACGACAATCAGTCCGCCCCCGATACCAAGAAGCCCCGCCATCACGCCTACGAAAGCGCCTAGCGCGAGCAATAATATAAATAAAGAGATGGTCACTGTTACCTACTTCTTACCTGCACGAATAAAGCCAGCAAAGCCTTGCTGGATAAAGAAATCATGCATCATTTGATGGATTTCTTGCCCGTAAGAGCATGACATGGCTTTTTCGACGAGTTTTTCGAGTTCTTTTTGTTGGCTATGACGAATCAAATATTTCACCTTAGCCACGTTCGAGGTGTTCATACTCAAACTGTTGTAGCCTAAGCCCAACAGGAGCAACGCACCAAATGGATCACCAGCTAGCTCACCACAAATACACACAGGCACTTGATATTGGTGGCAAACATCGTGAATTTGTTTTAACGCTAACAATACCGCTGGATGCATGGATTCATAGACATCCGCAACACGGGAATTGTTCCGATCGACAGCCAACAAATATTGCGTTAAGTCGTTGGTACCGACAGAAACGAAGTCAACACGGTGAGCGATAGCCGGCAGCAAGTACACCATTGAAGGCACTTCGATCATCACCCCTACCTTCGGAGCTTGAATTCGCTCATCCAGCAGCACCACCTCGCTGTAGGCTTGATTAATGAGTGCGACGGCGTCGTCGAACTCTTTAATGCCTGACACCATTGGCAATAAAATGCTCAAGTTGCCACTTTCCACACTCGCCCTTAGCATCGCTCTCAATTGGATCAAAAAGATATCTGGATGATCCAAGGTAAAACGAATACCACGCCAGCCTAAAAATGGGTTGTCTTCATCAATAGGCAGATACGGCAATGGTTTATCACCACCGATATCTAGGGTACGCATTACAACGCGTTGATTCGGGTAACTGTTCAGAATCGCTTGGTACTGATGATACTGCTCATCTTCTGACGGAAAGTGATGCTGAAGTAAAAAAGCGATTTCCGTTCGATACAAACCAACGCCATCAACACCGGAGTTGATCGCAATATTGCTATCGGCACTCAAACCCGCGTTGAGCATTACTTCAACATGGCAATCATCTTGCGTGATCGCAGGCAGTGCTAAGTCTTTGTTCACCATGGCGAACAATTCAGACTCTTCACTAACAAGGCTACGATACTCGCGCAGAAGCTGCTTGTTCGGTTCTAAATAAATCTCACCAGTGTACCCATCAACAATGCCGTTCTTACCATTTACGACGCTGGTGTTGATGTTCGCGCCCATGATGGCAGGAACACCCAATGCACGTGAGAGAATCGCAGCGTGAGAGTTTGCAGCACCTTCTAGTGACACCACAGCCAACAGATGTTGCTTTGGAATTGATGCAAGTAAAGTCGCCGTAAGTTCATTGGCAACCAAGATCACCGGACGATCAATCGAGGCATGCTCTTGCTCACTGTTGTGCAAGAAATACAGCAGACGTTGTCCCAACTCTCGAATATCTTGCGCGCGCTCACGCAGGTACACGTCTGACATACGCGCAAAGCGGTTCGAGTAGGTTTCAACAACTTGGCGCAATGCCCAGTCAGCACGATCGCCTTTTTCAATCTGCTTCTTGAGATCGCCACGCAGCATTGGATCGTTGAGTAAGTGAGTAAAAAGGTCGAAGATCGCCAAGGCGTCTTTATTGATTTCACTGTCGAACTTCTTGCGCATACGACGAAAATCGCTCAGCGCCCTTTCCACCGCGACCGCAAGCAGTTCATGCTCTCGTTCTTTATCTAAGGCAGAGGCAGGGAAAACATCGCTCAAATTAGGCTGGGTATTGTCAAACCAAAACTCACCTATCGCGACACCCGTTGAAGCTGGTAGCCCTTTAATCACCGTTGGTTTAGAGGCAAGTTGCCAATGACCGAGATTTTGCGCATGGGCAATCAGTATTGCAATCTGAGCAGACAAGGTAACAAGGAAAGACTCTTCCATCTCACTGAACAAACGCGGCGTTTTCTGCTGGATAACCAACACACCTAATACTTGCTTACGATGGATGATCGGGGTACCAAGAAAAGAGTGGTAAACCTGCTCACCCAATTGAGGAAAGAATTTGAAATCAGGGTGAGTGAAAGCCTCAGCCAAGTTTAACGGTTCTGCACTGCGCTTCACCAAACCGACCAAGCCCTCATTGAAGTTGATATGGATGCTATCGCCTTCAAAAGTAAGGCCTTGAGTTGCCATTAACTCAAGGCGCTGCATTTCTTCATTAGCAAGGTAAATAGTACAACACTCAGTGCATAGGGCGGCGCAAGTCTCTTTTACCAATATGTCGAGTGCCAGATGCACGTCATCGACTCTGGAGACTTTTTCAACTATTTCCCTTAGCTGACTGAGCATGTTAATCCTCTATCTACGTTGCTTTTTTCTTTTCCCTTTCGTCTTGCGCTCTCGAAAAGGCATGGCTAAAGATGCAAACTCTTTCATTGCTCGACGGTATACGTCACGCTTGAAAGAAACAACTTGCCTAACTGGATACCAGTAGCTTACCCAGCGCCAACCATCAAATTCAGGGGATTTCCCACGCTGCATATTAATGCGGGATTCATCGCATTCTAATCGCAGCAGAAACCATTTCTGTTTTTGGCCGATACAAACAGGCTTGGAGTCCCAACGCACCAATCGCTTTGGTAGCTTATATCTTAACCAATGACGACTTGTTGCGATGATCTTAACGTCTTTTTTCGTCAGACCGACTTCTTCATATAACTCCCTGAACATGGCTTGTTCAGGTGTTTCACCTTCGTCAATCCCACCTTGTGGAAATTGCCATGAGTGTTGCCCGTATCGTTTAGCCCAGAAGACCTGACCATGGTTATTACATATCACAATACCAACATTGAGTCGGTAACCATCGCCATCTATCACTGGCTAACCTCTATGAATAATTTTTTATTACCGTGATTTTTCCACATATCCCCATTACTAGCAAACTTACTGATGTGATATGAGCAAGATTTATTAGCTTTTGGCCAATTTTGGATATCTTTTGAACAGACATTATTTTATCAACACAAGATTGAGACATAACCCACATTTATTCACCTTTTCTGTGAATAACTTTGTGAAGAAAACGCTATCAACAAAGAATTTTGTTCAAAACCATCACAAGCGCCAATTTCAATAATGACAACAAAAAAACAGTAAATTATTGATTATAAATACATATATTTAGATTTCGTTGAATTAATGATCTTACTTTTCTTGATGATCTTTTCACCAAATACAGATCGGTCAAAGATCGCACAATCGGTTATTTATCCACATTGGACAGGTAGGACTTCATGACATCTCAATAAAATCAAGCCTCAATCATGTCTTAAACCCCTGTTTATTCATCCAGCCCACATAGAGATCCTATTGGTCACTTCCTAATCTGTGGATAAGTTATGGATTGATCATTCTTAATTCAGCTCGATGAAATCTTCGACAGAGGATTTTATTCAAATTTGTTAGACTAGACGTTTTCCAATACCACCTTGTCATTATGAAACCAGAACCACAATCCGAAGCTGAACTGATGGAACGCGCGCAAGACATTGCTGGCTTAAGCTTTGCCGAGCTCGCTGAGGAAGCTGGCATGACCGTTCCTGAAAACTTGAAGCGCGATAAAGGTTGGGTCGGTCAATTACTCGAATGGCACCTGGGTGCACCAGCCGGCAGCAAGCCTCAGCAAGATTTCGCCAAACTTGGGATCGAACTAAAGAGCATTCCAATCGGGTATTCTGGCAAACCTTTAGAGACTACCTTTGTCTCTGTTGCCCCACTGACTGGCGTGCAAGGTTTAACATGGGAAACCAGCCATGTACGCAATAAACTATCCCGTGTGCTTTGGGTACCAGTAGAAGGTGAACGTGAGATTCCGTTGGCTGAGCGCCGTGTCGGCAGCCCGTTGATTTGGTCGCCAGATCAAGAAGAAGAGCAGATTCTGAAAAATGATTGGGAAGAATTGATGGAATTGATCGTACTAGGTAAGTTTGATCAAATTTCCGCCAGACACGGCGAAGCACTGCACTTACGTCCGAAAGCTGCAAACGCGAAAGCTTTAACGGAAGCGTACAGTTCGAACGGAAAACCGATCAAAACCCTGCCTCGTGGTTTCTATCTCAGGACACAGTTTACTGAGCAGATCCTACTGAAGCATTATATTAACGCCCAATCAGAGTGATTAATGCGTTACCAGTGACAGTTCAATGTCACAGTAAGAGGCTGCGCCATCGCTACCAAATTCATCGTAAGCGTTGTGCAGTCTCAAGTAAGCTTTATCAATCCCTAACCTAAGCAGTTCCTCTTTTACCAAATCTAACGACCCAAAATGAATCGGATCTTCGCCATCTTTGATTGGCTCTAGTTGGTGTTTGTACTCCACTGCTAATAGATAGTCAGAGACATCAGAACAACCTATCACAAAGACCTTCGGTGTTTTGTAAGAGTCCTTGTGGTGGCCATGCAACCACATGTCGAGTTGATGCTTCTGCATAATGCACCTCCTTCACAAGATCTTTTTAAGTCTAGTTAGCGTATTGATAAGTTTCGAGTTAACGACATTGAGAAACCTAAATCATTTGCGACCACGGCTAAAAATCCCCTATATTGGAATGACTTATTCAGTCGGTAACTCTTCAAGGATGTGAAATGCAATATACAAAACTACCGCACTCATCACTCGAGATCAGTAAGATCTGCCTTGGCACTATGACGTTTGGTGAGCAAAATACCGAACAAGAAGCGTTTCAACAGCTCGACTTTGCCCTCGATCATGGGGCGAATTTCATCGATACTGCCGAGATGTATCCCGTTCCGCCGAAAGCTGAGACACAAGGACTCACTGAGCAATACATAGGTAATTGGCTAGCGAAAAGCGGTAAGCGTGAGAAAGTCGTATTGGCAACAAAGGTCGCAGGTCCACGCAACGTTCCCTACATTCGCGAGAACATGAGCTTAAACCGCCGACATATCCATACCGCGATTGATGACAGCCTTAAACGCCTACAAACGGATTATGTCGATCTATACCAACTGCATTGGCCACAACGTCAAACCAACTGCTTTGGACAGCTCAACTACCCTTACCCAGATAAGCAAGAAGAAGTCACGCTGATCGAAACACTTGAAGCACTGACTGAGTTAGTCAAAGCGGGCAAAATACGTTACATCGGTGTATCGAACGAAACCCCATGGGGCGTGATGTCACTACTGCGTTTGGCAGAGAAACATGATCTGCCGAGAATCGTTTCCATCCAAAACCCATATAACCTATTAAACCGCAGCTTCGAAGTTGGTTTGTCTGAAATCAGCCACTACGAAGGCGTTCAGCTACTGGCTTATTCGCCGCTGGCATTTGGTTGTTTGAGTGGTAAATACCTAAACGGAGCGAAACCTGAAGGCGCACGTTGCACCATTTGGGAGCGCTTTGCTCGCTACTTCACCCCGCAAGGCGTAAAAGCCACCGAAGCGTATGTAAACCTAGCTCGTGACCACGGTTTAGATCCTGCGCAAATGGCGCTGGCATTTGTCAATCAACGCCCATTTGTGGGTTCCAACATCATTGGCGCAACTAACCTAGAGCAGCTCAAATCAAACATCGACAGTATCGATGTTCATTTAAGTGAAGAATTGCTCAATGACATCCAAGCGATTGGCACCACTTACTCAAACCCGTGTCCGTAGCGTTTTATTTCCCAATGGACCAAAAACAAAGAGGCTGACCACAATGGTCAGCCTCTTTGCATCAGTGAGTTAAACCCAAGTTGAACCGAATATATGTGAGTGACAGTTCCACTTGGGTTACTGATTACGTTGGTATTCGCGCAGTTAAAACACGGCGAAGATGACGAACTCGGCGTTCAACTTTGACAGCATCAGGCACACTGACATGATTTGTACGACCTTCTTTATCTAAGCCAATATCTTTTAACAAGTGCTCATTTGTCCAAGGGATTTGATGAGCATTACGGCGAACCATACGTTGCCATTGCTTTTCTTCACGTTTCAAATCAGCTTTCAAAAGCACGGTGGCCAATTTCAAATAGATAGAGTGACGCATAATTTTTCTCCAAATAGCGATAGATAATCGACTGGGAAAAATAGTTGGCTAATTACACAGAGAGATTCTGTTGAGACTAAGCCGCTACTTTTCCGCAGCCTAGAAATAAGAGGTAGGTTACGGATTAATTTAATCTAATGAGCCAGTGGCGTCTTGTTTGATCGCTTCGAAGGTTGAGCGAACATCAGACATACGATCAGCGCAAGCAGTGGTGTTAACAACGTAATGTTTCATCTTGCGCCTCCTAGCTAAAAATTAATCCGTGATTGATGTGGTATAACTCATTGATTTACCGTTGAATTGTAAGCAACAGAGGATATTTATCAAACCATTTTTGTATTTTTGCTTAAAAACAAACCATTAGCCTAAAATCAGGTTGCATATGTTTTTTTGAATAACATATTCAACTAAGGAATATATAAAAACTCGAGTTTTATAAATACTCAGCATTTACGCACAAAAAAGGAGCGACATTCCGCTCCTTTAATCTTGCTGCCAGATAGACGGTTTATACCGTCTGCTCTGAAATCAAGTTGTGTTTGTTCAGTAATCGATACATGGTAGCACGCGATACACCAAGCTCTTTTGCGGCATTCGATACCTGACCGGAGTGCGACTCCAACACCACCAGCAATGCATCTCGTTCGCTCTTCTCACGAATCGACTTCAGACTGCGTTTTGAGTCGTTACGTTGAGGCAAGTCTAGGTGATGCACTTCAATCATGACGCTATCAGACATCAGAACTGCGCGTTTCACTTGGTTCATCAACTCACGGACGTTACCTGGCCAGAAGTAACGCGTCAGCGCCTTCAAAGTATCTTCCGAGAAGCTCTTTGCCTGTGAGTTGTACTCTTTTGAGAATTCCTGCAGGTAGAAACGCGCCAACAAAGCGATGTCACTCGCACGCTCTTTCAGGCTTGGAACGTTGATACGTAGTACGTTGATGTAATGGTAAAGCTCTTCATTGAAGTCACCATCGATTAGTGCTTTCTCAACGTCGGATGAGTTCGCAGCCAGAACACGCACATTAACGTTTTTCGCGCCATCGCGAGTCTCAATCGTACCTTCTTGCAAGAAGCGCAAGAGATTCATCTGCTGCTCTTTCGAAATCGTTAAGATGTCATTGAAAAGAACGGTACCGCCATCGGCTTGCTCAAGTAGGCTTGGCCCCATCTCTTCATCGGCATCAATACCAAACACTTCCGCTTGGAAACGTTGCTCGTTGAGTGCACGACAGTTGATTGACAAAAATGGCTTGTGAGAGCGTGAAGAGACTTTATGAATCGCACGCGCAACGGCCTCTTTACCTGTACCGCTTTCGCCGTAGATAAGAATACTCACATCCGTTGGACCAATACGTTTCACTTGATCACGCAGACGCTTCATTGGGATAGATTCACCAATCAACCCCATGTCTAGGCTATTACCAAAGCTCGGCCAGACTTTCTTCTCTAGTTTTAGCATGCCCAATTGGTGGCCAATGGTGCTTAGCAGCTGCGCATCTGGGATTGGCGCAGTGAAGAAGTCGATACAGAAGTTCACGATGAACTGACAGATGGTATCAGTTCCAAGTTGAGATTCGCGGATGAACGCCAACCAACGCACGTGCTTATGAGAACTCACTAAGTTAGCTAAACCGTTAAGACTGAACTCATCATGGCTGAGGTCAACTATACCAATGCATGGTCCAATATCTTCTAACAATGTGTTGGCTTTACGTAAGTCACCCACTTGGTGACACTTCCATCCCACTTGTTCTAGTACTGATAACCAAGGTTCGTAAGTACCGCCAACTACGACTAGCGATCCCGGAATGGAATCCATCTTAAACTGCCCAGCCATTCTTTAACCCTTATTGATTGTTGATAGAAATTTCGCTCCACAAACCCATCTTTGCGAACGGGTAACATTATCGAGACTGTGCCTGACGAAGTCTGTCTCAATATTAAGACTATGCAACAGATTGAGATTTGGCGAATGGTTATTTGACTATACCATCCGGACTTAAATGCAAATAGTTGAATTAGCTCAAATTAAAGTTACATTCTGCCAGAGCGAAAAAAACGGCCCAAATCAAGGACCGTTCGTATGAGTAAGACTCGCTATCCAGTTCGCTCCAAACACGTTAAGTGATAGGAGTTATCATTCGTGAGGCTTTTTTGTAAC
>NZ_JAHGAH010000184.1:0-1710 GCF_030248475.1 Vibrio sp. D173a | reverse complement strand
ATTTAAACTGGCGTATTGCATATTTCGGGGCATTCCGATCAGTCATTTCGGGATTATCCGATCACCCATTTCCCCCCTGTGTCAGCATAGTTGTCGCCTTAGAATTTAATTCATTTTGGAGACAAATATGCCTAAACCCTCAATTGACGTAGAGATCAAAGAACAAGGTCTAATCTGGTTGCTCCCACCATACAGCTACTCCTTGCGAAGAGTGGCTAACGAACTTAATGTTGGTCATGCGACAGTTCATAAGTGGAGAGAGCAATTGAAGAAAGAAGGCTTGTTAGACGAAGAAAATTCAAATCAAAAAGATCTTTCAGCAGAGGAAATCTTTGCCATTGTCATCGAAACGGCTGTTATGACAGAACATGAACTAGCAGCATATTGTCGGACTAATGGTCTTTTTGTTGAGCAGGTCAAACAATGGAAAATTGCGTCAATACAAGCACACCAACCGAAGAAAAGTCCTTCTAACAAAATAGACTCATCCAACCGAGCGGATAAGAAGCGAATCAAGATATTAGAAAAAGAGTTGGCTAGAAAAGAGAAAGCTTTAGCTGAAACTGCTGCTCTACTTGTTTTGCGGGAAAAGTTCAATGCCCTCTGGGAACCAAGCGAGGAAGATTAACTCCTCTCTCTGAGCGGCTAAAAATAGTTACATTCATTGAAGAAGCTATCAAGAGTGGAGCAACTAAAACCAGAGCGTGTAGCTGCGTTGGAATATCGATAAGGACGATGCAACGCTGGGTGGAGGACGGCGGTAAGATAGTAGAAGATTTGCGTAACTTACCAAAAGCAAGGGCTCCTCACAACAAGCTAACAGCACAAGAAAGGCAAGATATTTTAGATGTATGCAATGCGCCTGAATATGCGAATCTTCCTCCCAACGTAATCGTACCTATGCTTGCAGATAGGGGCATTTACATCGCCTCAGAATCAACATTTTACAGAGTCTTAAAAGAGCACTCTCAGCTAAAAAGACGAGGGGGATCTACCTCAATCAGTCGACCAAAGCCCAAGGCTCAGAAAGCGACAAAACCAAACCAAGTTTGGAGTTGGGATATTAGCTACTTACCATCAATTACGAAGGGTGAACACTACTATCTCTATGTAATTATGGATGTTTTTAGCAGGAAAATAGTCGGTGCCGAAGTGTTCCAACAAGAGCTTGGGGAGCACGCAGCCGATTTACTTCAACGTACTATTTGGAAAGAGAAATGCGTCAATAAAGGGATAGTGCTGCACTCTGATAATGGTGCTCCTATGAGAAGTTATACAATGTTAGCCAAGATGAATGATCTTGGTGTAATGAGCTCGTACTCTCGCCCTAGAGTGAGTAACGATAACCCTTACTCCGAGTCATTATTTAAAACGGTCAAATGCATGCCGTTATGGCCTGTGGCAGGATTCAAATCTATTGAAGAAGCAAGAAAGTGGATTGGTGATTTCACGTATTGGTATAACTTTGAACACAAGCACAGCGGAATTAAATATGTGACACCTCAGCAGAGACATATTGGTGAAGATCAAGATATCTTAGAGCAACGTAAGCTTGTTTATCGCAAAGCTCAAGCAACAAACCCAGAGCGCTGGAGTGGAAAAACTAAAGATTGGAGCTTTATTGACGAGGTATTCTTAAATCCAGAGAACAAAGCAGCCTAAGAAGTTATAAATATGTAAAAATGGCGACAACTTGCTTGAAAAACAGCG
>NZ_JAHGAH010000183.1:0-732 GCF_030248475.1 Vibrio sp. D173a | reverse complement strand
TCCAAACCCGTTTTGATAGCGGTGATGAGAGTGTTTCTCTCTCCGATGTAATGATTGCTCGAAATAAATCTAGTGTGGCTTTTGAGGCGACGATTCAGATCAGAAACAAGCTGGTTGAGTCGTACAAAGAGCTGATGAACATGCCGGTATAGTGTTAGGTAGTAGATAGTGGCAGAAAATAGTCAAACAACAGATTTAGCCGTTAGTGATGCGAATGACCATGCACTTGTTGCAGGGGCAGACGTCGATAACGAAGGGCAAAATCCCGATCTAGGTGAGCGCAGTTCATCAAAGTTCGACATGGCCGTGGGTGATCTTGATCTCCTGCGTCAGGTTGTACTCGTGCTGTCGATCTCTATCTGTGTCGCTCTTATTGTGATGCTGTTTTTCTGGGTAAAAGAGCCAGAAATGCGTCCGTTAGGGGCTTATGAGACTGAAGAACTGATCCCTGTGCTTGATTATCTTGATCAGCAAAAAATCGAATACTCATTAGAAGGCAATACCATTTCGGTTCCGGCCAGTGAATATAACTCACTGAAGCTGGACATGGTGCGTGCCGGTCTGAATCAGGAGAAAAACGCAGGTGACGATATCCTAATGCAGGATATGGGCTTTAGTGTTTCTCAGCGTCTAGAGCAAGAACGCTTGAAACTGAGCCGTGAACGCCAGTTAGCCAAAGCGATCGAGCAGATGAAACAGGTACGTAAGGCGCAAGTACTGCTGGCATTGCCA
>NZ_JAHGAH010000182.1:0-2895 GCF_030248475.1 Vibrio sp. D173a | reverse complement strand
AGATTGCTTGTTCGTTGGGAGAAGAAAATCGAAAACTACGAGGCCATGTTGCATTTTGCTTGTGGCCTCATTGTTTGGAATAAATCCCTTTTGGGATAGGCTCTAAGCCTAAGAAATTACAACGCTCAGGTTGGCGAGACTTACGCTATGATCAAAGCGTTGAATAAAATTACAGGGCTTGGTATGCCAGAAACTCAGTATATTGTTTAAGTATTGTTCAACATGGGGCAGCCATGTCTTCTCACTTAATTAAGCAACAAAGCCGCTTTTCGTTTGCGGTATGTTTTACCTATTAAGCGATATGTGTGCTTTTAAATGGCTGATCATTAGCGGACTTCCACCAATGGCCGAGCTGTTCTTTGTTCATCGGCTTACCAAATAAATAACCCTGCATAAAGTCACAGCGGTAAGATGAAAGCCATTCGTGCATGACGTTATGCTCAATGCCTTCTGCCGTCACTTTCTTATTCTGTGCGTGGCACAGCTCTATAATTGGTTTAATGACATGACCATTATCGGTGTTCATTAAGGTCAACAAGAACTCTCGGTCAAATTTGATTTTCTGTACTGGGTACTGCACTAGTTGTGTCAAAGAAGTATAACCAGATCCAAAGTCGTCTATTGCCAGTTTGTAACCCAGCTTCGATAACTCATCGAGTAGGGCAGTACCTTGCTTGTCAGACGCGAAAGTTTCGGTAATTTCTAGCTCAATACAGCGCGTAGGCACACCATTCTGTGTGGCTTTTTCATGGATGAATTCTGCCATCGACAGCGAGTTCAGTTCCGCAGACGATAGGTTGATAGACAAAATAATGTCTTTCCCAAAGATGCTTTTCAGCTGATGGTATTCTGCCATAGCATTCGCGAATACCCAGCGGTCAATCTTTTCGAACAAACCAGTTTGTTCAGCAATAGGGATGAACTCGTTTGGTGGTACTGAGCCGATCCCTTCAGCTTCCCAACGTAATAGGACTTCCAAGCCTTCTATCTCGTTGGCATTACTGTTCATGTATGGTTGGAAAACAAGTCGAAACTCTTCTTCAACGTTGGCCTTGCGCAATGCGCGTTCAATTTGGCTACGACGTTGAGCCTCGATATTGAGCGCTGCAGAGTAATAAGCGTATTGGTTTTTACCCGCGCGCTTAGCTTGGTACATTGCCGCGTCTGCACTAGACAAGAGCTTAGCGATATCACCACCATCTCTTGGATATTGAGCGATACCCACGCTGGCTGTCACCGGAAACGAGTTTTTTGCTGACTGAGTCAAGTTATTAATTGGCTTGAGTAACTCCGCGGCAAACAGATCGGGTAATTCGCTGTTTTCTTGATTTGAGCTGAGTAGGATTGCAAATTCATCACCGGATAAACGTGCCCCGAAACATGGGCTATTGTATTGCTGAGTGAACTTTTGGCATGCATTTCTGATGTGTTTGGAGAAGACCTGCAACAACTTGTCACCCAATTCGTGACCGTATTTGTCGTTGACGTATTTAAAGTTATCTAGGTCGATATAAATCACCCAAAGCTGCTCTGAGGGTTCTGCCAGCTCTTGGCTTGCAAGCTCATGGAAGCGGTGGCGATTAGCCAGTTGAGTTAAGTGATCAGTTTCCGCTAAACGCTTAGTTTTGTGGTAGACGTTGTTCAGCTCTTCGTACATATCAAAGAAGCGGGAAGAAAGGCGCCCAATCTCATCATCAGTATCGAGCTTTTCAATATTAGCGCGTTTGTTGGCTTCAATTTCTCTCAGCTGTTTGTCTAGCCTAGAGACTGGACTCAGAACATAGCGGTACAGGACTAAGACAATTAAAGTAATGGTACAAAAAGATGCGATACCAAATGACAATGCCAGCTCTAACCAGACCTTATCGACCTTATTCCACATCAGATATTCTGCTGGCGATAAAATGGCATAGAAGTGAGGCAGAAACTGGATGGTTTGAGCAAGGGGAATATCTAAGATAATCGGTTTTTCTGAAAACGTAATCACGCTGTGCGTATCAAACTCAATCTCATGCTTGATGTCATTAAACGCTTCGAGTGAGACAGACACGATAACAAAGAAAACATTCTGTGGGTCGAAGCTTAAAGGATGCTCCCCGGTACGTTTATCAAACAGCTCGTATTGCAATAGAATGCTCTGTCCGCTGCTGTTGTAAATAAAGCCGGTATGGCTTACGTCTCCATTGGTTTTAAAGCTTTTGTCGACATACTCAAGGATCTTGGGGTCGACTCGACCGTTTGATTCGTAATATTGATTTTCGGTGTAGTAGAGGAGGTCTTGCCTACCGTCGAGGATCGCCATATTTGCATCCCCTCGATACCCGTGACTGAGTACCTCGATGGTTTCATCTAAACGTTTGAATAGTTGCCTCTCACGATAGCGGTTATCATGATTCACAAAATAATCTTGCAGCACCTCGCTTTTACTCAAGGTGTAGGCATAGCTGTTAAGAAAAATATTGGCTTGGCGAAACTGACCAGCTAGCTTTTCCATTTGTAGCTGGATATAGCTGTCTTCCCTTTTGATTAGCGTGACTTTTTGAATGCTATAGATGATGTAACTCGACACCAGCGCGCTAATTAGAATGACAGGGGCGACAAGCAAAACGACTCTGTTGCTTAATTTCATGTATTTCTTACTTTCCGTTTGTGTCCTTACAAACGCTTCTAACCTAATGGTTTTTACCAGTTGGTTCTCACCTAAGGTATCGAACGGATGATGATACTTTCCTTGTACTCGAAGAAATTGTAAGGGTGTGTTTTTCGAAAGTCAGTGAGGTTTCCGATATTTGTGATGTCGTGAGAGGTTTTTTCATGTTCATAGGTACCACAGTCTCATAATTTGAACAGATTGTTCCAGTTGAAAACACGCTAATTAATTTGATACTCATTGAG